>DXDP01000354.1 GCA_019115445.1 Candidatus Nocardiopsis merdipullorum | reverse complement strand
GTCAACGAGCTACCGGTGGTGGCCAGATTGCCGCCGGAGGTGTTGTCCTCGACCACTTCGTCGCCCGATTCCTTCTCCAGGGCAGGGGAACCCCCGTCGTAGAGCGAACCGAGCGCCCACGAGTCGGCGAGGTCGAACGCAAAACCGTCCTCGCCCTCCATGTCACCCGCCTGTATCCAGACAGTCAGCCAGGACCGGACACCCTTGCCCTGCCAGTCCTCGTCATCGTCCTCGAAAGTGGACTCGTTGACGACGAAGTGGACGCCGACCGGAACTTCCTCGACGAGTCGACCTTCCTCGTCGAAGATCTCCACCACTTCCTTCACACTGTCGTGTTCGCCACTTTCCAAGGGCTCCACGGGTTCTCCGAAGGCGGTGATGTCACCGTGCTCGAAGCCCGCCTCGGTCGTACCGTCGTACTGGGCATCGGCCGAGGTGACCAGGTCGGCCACGGTGAACTCGATGGCGATCTCCTCACTGTCGACGTCGGCGGCACGAGGCGCCCGCTCCTCCGGATCGTCCTCGTTCGGCGAAGAAAGAGGAAAGGTGCGGGCATCGGACATGCCCGGATCTTCGGGGTTCTCCTCCGGTGTCTCCGTCGCCCGTGGGCTTTCGGTCGCATCGGGGTCCTGAGGCTCCTCGTAGGGGGAATCCTGCTCGGGCTCGTCGTCGCCCGGGTTCTCCTCGGGTACGTCGGGGGACTCGGAGCTTTCGGGGCTCGGTTCCGTGTCCTCGTGCTCCTCCGTGGAGTCCGGTTCGGGCTCTTGGTCGGAAGGGCTGTCACCATCGGTGTTGTCGGGCGTCGACGGCGGATCGATCATGCCGAGTTCGACGAGGTCGTCCACGGTCAGTCGAAGAGAGGCGGACTCCACCCGGGCCTGGGCACGGGCTCCGTCCTGATCGACCAGGGCACGGCTCTCTCCGCTGATCTCGGCGTGGTCCGCCAGTGGGCCGAAGACGTCGGTGGCCGTGGCGTGCTCCTGACTGTCACCACCGAAACCGACCGCGGTGGAGTGTCCCGCGGCAAGATCTCCATCGGCCACCCAGGCCTGGGCGTTGCCCCACGTGAGGGGAGAGGCCGAGGCGGGTGTGGCGGACGCGACGACAAGGGCGCCGAGCGCGGCGAACAGGGTACTGCCGCCGAGCAGACGGTGCACGGTCGCTTTGCCGGGTGTCACCACAACACTCCTGTTTTGTCTGGGGGATGCCCGACCCAATGGGCCCGTCGACCGCCCTGAGGAGGCGTTCGGAACAACGGACCGCCCTGGGAAGGTCGGACAGTGTGCGGGGCGTGGTCCGGGAGCCTCCCAGCCCGGGAGGAACCGGTTGTGTGGCTTTCGGGGAACCCACACATCGACCTTAACTCTTGGGCCACGGAACGGAAACCACTGTGGACGAACATCCGGGCCGCACCCAAGGGCCCGCCCCGGGATCGACAAGGGCCGTTCCCTCAGGTTCCCCGGCCGGGAAAGACCCGCCGAACAGGGTTGTCCACAGCGACCAGGTCGAACGGCGAGGCGAGCGGCTAGGTTGTGGAGCATGTCCAACTCCCAAGCGCTGGGGTTGCCGAGCCGCATCGCTCGTACCCTGTCTGTGACCACCCTGGCCGTTTTCCTCAGCGCTTCCTGTGCCGAACCACCCGGAGGAGAGCCAGGTGACGATCCCACCCCGGCACCGCCATTACCTGCTCCGGAGGACCAGAACCATACCCAGGACGAGGGGGACGATGGTTCAACCGAGGAGGGAGCCACCGGGGACGGTCCCCTCGGCAGCCGTGTGGTCGTCATCGATCCCGGTCACAACGGTGGCAACGCGCAAGCACCCGAGGAGATCAATGAAACGGTGCCCGTGGGAAACGGTGAGAAGGCCTGCGACACGGTGGGGGCCGAGACCGCCGGCGGGTACGCCGAACACGAGTTCACCTGGGAACTCTCCCTCCTGGTCCAGGAACGTCTGGAAGCCGACGGGGCCACCGTCCTGCTCACGCGACAGGACGACGACGGAGTGGGACCGTGTATCGACGAGCGTGCCGACATCGGCAACGACGCCGACGCGGACGCCGCTTTGTCCATACACGCCGACGGCGGCCCGGAGAGTGGGCGTGGGTTTCACGTGATCATGCCCGGCGAGGTGGCGGGACTCACCGAGGAGATCGTCGAACCCTCCCAGGTCCTGGCCGAGGACATCCACCGCGAGTACCTGGAGACGACCGACGTCCCGGTCGCGGACTACCTGGCCGACGACGGTTTGGACGAACGCACCGACCTGGGGGGACTCACCCTGTCCACGGTTCCCAAGGTCTTCCTCGAGGCGGCAAACATGCGCAACCCCGAGGACGCGGCACTGTTGGAAAACCCCGAGTGGCGTGATCAGGCCGCCGACGCGATCGCCAAGGGACTGGCCACCTACCTCATGCGTGAGTGACCCGGTATCGAACACCCGACACCGTGTCACAACCACCCAGGGATATGGCGGGAGCCACTCCGTCTCGGCATAATGCCCCCAATACCTTCACCACCGGAAATGCCCGACCGAGTAACTCCTGAACTGCACGATGGGGACCATGTCTCTGACTCCGGCGGACATCCGCGACAAGAAGTTCCACACGGTGCGTCTGCGCCCCGGCTACAACGAGGAGGACGTCGACGCGCTTCTCGATCGGATCGAAGCAACGCTCGTCGCGTTGGAGGGCGGCCCTCGCACGGGCCCACTGATCACCGCCGACGAAGTCCGCGAGGCACGCTTTCGCACCACGCGTTTCAGCCCCGGCTACAAGGAGGACGAGGTGGACGACTTCCTCGACCTCGTCATCTCCGACCTGGCCGGACGTGGGCTCGGCCGTGTCGAGCCCACTCTTCCTTCACCGACATCTTCGCCACCTCCCCCGCTCCCGCCGGAACCTCAGGTTCCGCAAGGGCGTGCCTCCCACTCGGAGTGGCCGTCCTCGGGAGCTTTGTCGACCCCCGGGTACCACGAGGGGGGCTGGGCCGAACCGGCGCAATCCTCGGTGCTCACCGCCAAGGACGTGCGTGAACAACAATTCGCCACCACACGTCTGACCACCGGCTACAACGAGCAGGAGGTCGACGAGTTCCTGGACCGGGCGGAGTTCACCCTGGCCGTGCTGCAGCAGGGGCGTCCGGATCGGGCCACCCTGACCTCCGCAGAGGTGGAGCGGATCCAGTTCGCCACCACCCGGGCCCGTCCGGGGTACGACCCCGAGCACGTGGACCGGTTCCTCGACGTACTGGCGGAGAGCCTGCGCGCCTACGAACAGGGGTGAACCTTGCGGACACGCCGTTACGGGTGATCCCCAACTCCCATAAAACAATACGTAATATTCGAGCACAGAGAGTAGTCACCCCGGTTGGTCCGCGGACCACTGCGCGAGGGGAGGCAAGATGCCGTACGCGACACACCCGGGGGGCGGCGTGCTGTGGCCGGGCACATCGGATCTCACCGAGGACGAGGAGTTCCTGCCTCCACCTTCCCACCCGTGGGAACGGCCCTTGTTGGTGGTGTGCGTGGTGGTGACCTTGGTGCTCGCCGCCCTCCTCGTACACACCGCTTGGTCGGTGACCGGGTCACAGCTGTGGACGATCGTCACCCTGTGCGCCGTACCCGCGTGGTGCCTGCTCGGTCGTGGACTCCGCCACGCCCGACACCGTGCGGAGTCGGTCAAGATCTCTCCCACTCAGTTCCCCGAGGTCCATCGGATGGTGATGACCTTGTCCGAGAACATGGGGTTGGACCGATCCCCGGACGCGTACATGACACCGGGAGGTGACCCGCTGCGTACCGACGCCTCGGGGCACGGTCTGCGCCGCTACCTGGTGCTCTCCGGAGAATTGTTCGACACCGACGGTCATCTGCGTGATCCCGAGGTGGCGGCCTTCCTCATGGCGCACCAGATCGGACACATCGCCGCAGGCCACACAGGGTATTGGCGGCGTGTGGCGACCTCGGGCGCCGAACTGGTGCCCGGCTTGGGGGCCGCGCTCTGTCGGGCCCAGGAGTACACCGCGGACAATTACGCCCACACCCATCTTCCCGGATCCTCGCACGCGGTGCGGGTCCTTGCCTCGGGTACACACGCATACACCCGGGTGAACATGGGGGAGATGGCCGATCGTGCCCGCACCGATCGGGGATGCTCGTTGTTGCTGTACCACTTGTTCACCCGTCGTCCCAGCAACATTCGTCGGATGGCCGCGTTGCGGGATCGTTCCCGACACGGAAGGGTGTTCCTCTGAGCACGCAAGTTCACGCCGCCGGGCTCGACACACCGAAACCTCACGCGTACAGGTAGCCGCCCGGGGATCTAGGGTGTGTTCGTTGGGCGATGCAGAGCATGTGCCCGCCGGACACCCCCCGAGGTTGTTCGACATCCGAAAGGTCCCTTCCGAGAGACACGGTTCTCTCGAACACAGGTTCGATAGGCTGTCCCGCGTGAGTCTTCTGAACGAACACATCGACGTCCGTTCCACCGACAGTGGCGACCCCGCCCAGTTCATCTGGCGCGGACGCACCTTCCGGGTGCGCAGGATCATCGGCGACTGGCGCCCCGATCACCCGGGGGCCACGGAAAAGGCCCACCTGCTCCGGGTCTCCGCCGAGTCCGACACCGGCGAACCCAGCATCGTCGACATCGCAAAGGACGCCGGTTCCGAGTGCTGGACCGTGCGACGCGAGTGGCACTGACGTGACATCTGCCCATGCGAACATCATGCCCGTCCGGTGAGAGCCGGGCGGGTGGTGTCGTCTCAGGTCACGTAGAAGGGCTCCGACCGGTCCTGCGTGGCGTAGGTGATGCGTTCGTGGATGCGCCAAGACATCCCCGGCAACGCGTTTTGCGGAAACCAGCGCACCTCCAGACTCTCGTCACCGTCGGCGACGGGTTCCCCTCCCGTGGCCCGACAGCGAAAGGCCAGATCGAGTATCTGCACCTGATCACCGTTGGGGTAGGTGTAGGGCTCTTGTCCCACGACACTGGCCAACCGTTCCACCACGACCTCCACCCCGGTCTCCTCCCGTACCTCACGGACCACGGCGTTCGCGGGTTGTTCCCCGGGTTCCAGGATCCCGCCGGGGGTACACCACCGGCCGTCGTCGGAGCGTCGGTGCAGCAGGATCGATCCGTCTTCGCCGACGACCACCGCGGTGACGCCGACGAGGGGAAGCAGGTCGTGGCCGACGTGTTTCCGCAGAGCCAGCAGAAAGTCAGGGACAGGCATGCTTCGAGGGTAGGGGTTCAGGGGGACGCAGCCCGTCACAGAGCACCGGTCGGTCGCGACAGACGTCGGAAGGAACCATCGGAAGGGACCGTTCGCGCTGTTCGAGCAGGAGCAGTTGTCGAGGGGCGAGCACTTTTTCCGGACGCCGCGCACTGTACGATCCGGCGAGTATGCGACAAGGGGGGAACAGCCCGTGACGGTCGGTTCGGTGAGCGCGGTCCGGGAGGCCAACCTGGGACTCGTGCTGCGCACGGTACGTGAACTCGCCCCGTGTTCACGAGCGGCGGTGGCTTCCGCCACGGGCCTGAACAAGACGACCGTGTCCAGTCTGGTCGCGGACCTGATGGCCCGCGGCCTGGTCCGGGAGACCGGCCTGTCCTCCCGGCAGCGGGTGGGGCGGCCCGGGGTGCTCCTGTCGTTGGACGACACCTCCTTGGCCGCGATCGGCCTGGAGGTCAACGTCGACTACCTGGCCTTGGTCGCGGTCGACCTGCTGGACCGGGAACTGCTCAACGTACACATTCCCTTCGACGCTCGCGCCGCGGGAGCAAAGGCGAGTGTGCAACAGATCGCCACGGTCCTGCGTGAGTTCACCCTGGACCCTGTTCTGGCCGAACGCCGCATCATCGGTGTGGGGGTGGCGATCCCCGGACTCATCGACGCCCCCTCCGGCGCCGTCACCTACGCGCCCAACCTGGGGTGGCAGGACCTCGAGTTGCGGAAGCATCTCACCGACCTCCTGGCCATACCCGAACTGCCCGTG
>DXDP01000353.1 GCA_019115445.1 Candidatus Nocardiopsis merdipullorum | reverse complement strand
GGTCGCCTCGCTCAGTCGGTTGGCCATACCCCCAACTGTGCCGGCCGACCCGACCTCGGGCCACGGAACGGCCTCCGGCCGGGTCGGTCACACGCTTCAGCGGGACGTACCCCTGGTCTGCTCTTCGGAGTCGGTGGAGGTCGCGGGGACGTCCTTGCCGGTCCCCTTCGGTCGGTCGCCGGTGTCGGTGTCCTTGTCCGCGACGTCCTTGCCCGCGGTGTCCTGCTCCTGGGCGGCCTGCTCCTGGGTGTCCTGCTCCTGGGCGGCCTTCTCGGCCTTCCTCTTCTCCGCCAAAGGAGTGAGCTTGCTCGTCATGCTGCGCATGAGGAAGTACAGGACGAGGGCGATCCCGAAGATCACCAGGAAGCCCAGCACACCGGGCGTCACCAGGTCGGTGTTCAACTCGGTGAGGTCGGCCAACACCATCGCCGAGACGGGAAGCGTGTTCATGACGTTCATACTCCCACTGCTTCTCGCACACCCGCGAAGAGGTCCTTCTCGGGAATCTCGGTGTCCACGATCGATCGTACGAGATGGTAGTCCTCGGTCGGCCAGGCCTCGGCCACGATCTCGTTGGGCAGAGCGAACCAGAAACCGTTCGGATCCACCTGGGTGGCGTGTGCCTTGAGTGCTTCGTCCGCGAGGTCGAAGTACTCACTGCAATGCACGCGGGTGGTGATCTCCCAGCGTGGGCGTTGCCTCTCCCGGATCCGCTTCATCCAGTCGGCGAAGGGGTTCTCCATGCCACGAGAGGTCAGGAGCACGTCCAAGGCCTCGAAACGCTCCGGAGGAAAGGACACGAAGTAGTACAACTTCAGTGGCTGCCACGGTGTGCCCGCGCCGGGGTAGGCTCCCGGGTCCCCCGCCGCGTCGAAGGCACGCATCGACGCCTTGTGGGTCATGATGTGGTCGGGGTGGGGGTATCCCCCGTTCTCGTCGTAGGTGAGGACCACGTGCGGGCGGAAACGGCGGATCGACTCCACCAAGGGCCCGGCGGCCTCCTCCACGTCCAGGGTCGCAAAACTGCCCTCGGGCAGCGGAGGCAACGGGTCCCCCTCCGGCAACCCGGAATCGATGAACCCGGCGAACTCCTGCTGAACCCCGAGGATCTTTCTCGCTCGTTCCATCTCGGTCCGCCGTACCTCGGTGATGTTCTGGCGGATCTCGGGGCGTTCCATGGCGGGGTTGAGGATGTCACCACGCTCGCCACCGGTCATGGTGACGACCATGACGTCGACACCTTCGTCCACGTAGCGCGCCATCGTGGCCGCGCCCTTGCTGGACTCGTCGTCTGGATGGGCGTGGACGGCCATAAGCCGTAGTGGCTCGGACAACGGAGAATTCTCCTTGAGTCGGTGAACGGATCGTTCGCACAGGCGTCCAACTGCCGAGCCGAACAGCACAGCACCGGAACGACTCACGTGCGGGCCGCGTAGAGGGGCTCTCAGCTCGGGGATATCTTAGACAACATCACCACCTCGTTCGGAGATTCCCGATGTCAACGACCCCGGAAGACGACGCCGTGAACAGTGCCGACACAACGGCCCAGACCTCGGACCGCAGCGCACCCGCGCTGCGCAAACGCCACGGCAACGGCCCCCTCTTCTTCGTCCTCGGCACGATCTTCGCCGTCGCGTGCACCATCGGGTGGGGCAATTCGGTGATGACCTACACCGGACTGAGCGGTGATGTGTACCACCAGGTGGTGTCCTTCTCGGCTCCCTCGGAGAAGGAAGCCGACATCACGGTGCAGGTCAACAGCAAGAACGGGGCCGAGTGCATGATCCTTGCGTTGGACGACCAGCACGTGGAGGTGGGGCAGGAACGCTTCACCGTCGAGGGTGGGAACCGGACCGTCACAGCGAACATGGAGACACTTCGGCAAGCTTCCACGGTAGAAGTGACCTCTTGCAGGGAAGAAGACTCGCAAGACTGATCGTCGACGAACCTTCCCCTGCCCTGGCACCGACAACACAGCTGACCACGCGAGAGACCGTGCGCCATCGCGCACGGTGATATTCTCGTAAGTTCAGCTCTGGCCGCTCGGTGGCCTTTGCTACGAGTACACGAGGAGTTCCAGTGACCCAAACCCGAGATGACAACGTCACCTGGCTCACCCAGGAGGCGTATGACCGGCTCAAGTCCGAGCTGGACCACCTGTCGGGGCCTGGGCGCATCGAGATCGCGGAGAAGATCGAGGCAGCTCGCGAAGAGGGTGACCTGAAGGAGAACGGTGGCTACCACGCCGCCAAGGAGGAACAGGGCAAGATGGAGGCCCGTATCTTCCAGCTCACCGAGCTCTTGCGCACCGCGAAAGTCGGCGGAGAGACCCACACCGAGGGTGTGGTCAGCCCGGGTATGACCATCACTGTCAAGTTCGCCGGTGACGACGAGGAGATCACCTTCCTGCTCGCCTCACGTGAGGAAAGCGGTGCCCCCATCGACGTGTACTCGCCGCGATCACCGCTGGGTTCGGCCATCAACGGCAAACGTGTGGGGGAAAAGGTCGAATACGAGCTGCCCAACGGCAAGACCTTGGGCGTCGAGATCATCGACGCCGTTCCCTACAACGGCATGTAGAGCTTCCACCAAGACGGAGGGGCGGCCCCGTGGGGCCGCCCCTCCGTCTTGGTGCCGGGGCAACGTAATCTCTGTGGAGGCGTCCCGCCGACCACGCCGAAAGATCCCTTCGCACAAAAGAGACACGCCCATGTCCTCGCCCCAGTGGAATCATCCTTGGCCCCCGGTACACCACGGCGCGGTGTCCGGCCCCCAGCACGTACCGAACCCACCGCTCGCCTCGTTCGGGCTCCGTCTGCTGGCCCGCACCATCGACTACTTCCTCGTCGCGGTGACCGCGTTCGTGTTCTTCTTCGTCATGATCGTCGTGGTGATGATCCTGAGCGGAACCAGCGAATTCAGCGATGCCGCCACCAACGTCTGGGTGCTGCTGTTCTTCTTCGGTTGGGGCACCTTGATCTTCTTCTACGACTGGCTGTACCTGGCGGCCTGGGGCCGAACCCTTGGCAAGATGATCGTCGGCATCAAGGTGGTGGCCCTTGCCGACGGCAGCAAACTCACCCAGAGCCAGGCACTGGGGCGTTCGGCGTTGTTCGGCATGCCGCAGACCCTGCCGATCGTGGGCAACCTGTTCGCGTTCGGTGAGTCGCTGGCCATGCTCGGTGAGAGCAAACAGGCCCTGCACGACCGTGGGGCCGGGACCAAGGTCGTCCGGACCCGCTGAACCCTCGAAAGGCCCCACCTCGGTGAGCATGCCGGTGGAGGCACGGGGTCAGGGGGCAAAAGCCAACAGGCACGCGGTGTAGGTGTGCACGTGGTTGACCCCGCCCACCGGGCCGATCTCCCCTGCGGCGAAGAAACCACCGACCGCGCTTCCACCCAGGATGCGACGTACTGCCAGGACGTCGTGGTCGGCACGCGCGAACATCACACCACCCCGACCGTTGCAGGAGAACAACAGCCCGGCCCCGACCGTGTTCTCGGCACCGAACTCGGTCAACATCCGGGCCAGGTCGTCATCGGCCGTACTGGCGTCGCGCACCTGGAACCGCACCGTCTGCCCCACCTCGATCATGTCCCCGATCGTCAGCGCACCGAGTTCGGGATCAGCCCCCTCCAGGGAACGGACCAGGAAATCCCCCTGCTCGTGGCGGTCGGCGTACTCGTCCATGGCCACACCGATGTGCAGGCCACTCGCGGCCAGTTCGCGGTCCTCCTCCGACAGGGACTCGACCAGCTCCTCCAGCTTTGCGTACGCGCTCACGCCCGCAAGCTCCAGCAGCAGGTTCCCCTCGGCCTTGGTGACGGCCATGCTCGGTCCGACCGGGCGGCACCCCTGGCTGACCACCGTGCCCAGGACACCTTCGCCGCCCACCAGCACACCGATCGCCCCGTTGTCGGCCACGTCCCCGTCACAGAACAAACGCACCGACTCCTCCCCACGCATCCCGTCGGCCATGCCGCCGACGACGGGGAGCCCGTCGAGGGCCGCCGTGGTCTCACGCACGAACGCCTGGGTGGGGAACTCGTAGGGGTTGGCGAGCATGATCGCCACCCGGTCCCGCGGGCCCGGTTCACGCATACCCACAACGGCCAGGTGGTCCTCGTCCACGACGGTGTCCAAACGGAACGGGGTGATGTCGACCTTCGGCAGACGCGCGCACCACACACTGACCGCGCCCTGGCTCTCCACGCCGCGACCACCACCGATCACACCGGTTGCGCTGCACCCCAGGGTGATCGCTCCACCGGCCAGGTCCATGACCCGTTTGCCGGCCAGCACCACTTCCTCGGGATCGGCCCCGCAGACGAAAAAGCACACCAGCTCGGCGGTACCGTCCACCTGGTCCAGGGAATCAAGAGCAGCGCGTTCGGCCGCGTTCACGAGGTCGGCCCCCGTCGCCAGTGCATCTCCGAACCGAGCCATCCAGCTCCCGCCTTTCGTCGACTCCCAAGCCGATACGCCAATGTCCACCGTCTCGTCCTATTCTTCCACCCCCTTCGGCTTCAAACGGGAAACCCCCGCCGTCCGGCCGGTACCGGCCAGGAGTGGGCGGGTTCAAGATGTGCGGGCCGCATCGGTTCTTCCGGGGTGTTTTCCACGGCCCCGGGCGTTTGCCCGGGGGTGCATCGGTGCCGGGTACGGGCGGCAGGGCCCGACCTCGACCCCCAGGTCAGTGCTCGAAGATGTTGACGTCCGAGGCGAGCAGGAGCAGGTCCTCGGGGGCATCACCGTTGGAGTAGAGCAGTTGGTGCCGGTTGGCGGGCATGATCGTCTCGGTGAAGCGCAGCGGTCGCAGACCCGTGTAGGTCACGCGTTCCTGTACCAGGAGTGGGATCCCGGGCCCCAGGTCGAAGGAGTCCGCCTCCTCCCGTGAGGGCATCCGGGCACCGACCACGTCCCAGTTCCACTCCTCGTGGTGGCCGAGTTCGCCCAGGACGGAGCTGATGCTTCGATCCAGGCGTTCGGGGGCCATCAGGGGGGTGTTGCCGGCGATCTCGTACGGAAAGTGGGTCACCTGGGACTGCCAGAGGCCACCCTCGACGAACCGGTTGCACAAACGGATGACGACGAGTCCGCCCTGGGGCTCTCCTTCCTCCGCGTCGTCGCGCAGGCGTTTGGCCACCCGTGAGCGCATGGTGCCCAGGCTGACCTTGATCTCCTCCTCGACCTGGTGGTAACCGGCCTCCCGCAGGTGCGGCTCGTAGCCGGCCCGGAAACGTTCGGAGTCGGTACCGCCGCTGACCGGGGTGGCCAGGTGGACGATGGGTCGGTGGTTGGCGACATAGACACCACGCCCTGCGTGGATGTCGACGCGTCCCTCCTTCTGGAGGATGCGTACACCCAAACGCGCGGTTGCGCGGGAGACGTGGAACAGCTCGGCGAGTTCTTCCTCTCCGGGGAGCCGTTGCCCCGGCCGGTAGTCGCCCCTGTCGATGGCCTCGCGCAGACGATCGGCGACCACGGTCTTCTTCGACGTGCTCATGCGTGTGTCAGTCCCGGTGGTAGGCATTGAGGTTGCCGTGTTCGAACTGGTAGCGGATGGTGTGGCCGGCGTGGACCGTGTGCACCATCCGGATCGCCCGTTCCTCGGAGTAGTCGGTACGGTGTGCCTCCAGCACCGGTACACCGGGCGGGAGCTCCAGCCGTGTGGCCTCCTGGGGGTTGGGCATGCGTGTGGTCAGCTCGTCGACGTAACCGGACTGGCGGTGACCGTGCTCCATCAGCACGCCCAGGGCACTGTCGACGTTCTCGGGCAGCATGAGCGGGGTGTCCTGGACCAGTTCCATGGGGTAGTAGGCGATGCTGACGGACACGGACGCCTGGCCGGAGGAGCGGTGCATCCGCCGGACGACGGTCATGGCGCCCTCGGGAACACGCAGACGACTGGCGATGTCGGGAGTGGCGTTCAGAAGCTGCAGTTCCTCCAAGACCTG
>DXDP01000352.1 GCA_019115445.1 Candidatus Nocardiopsis merdipullorum | reverse complement strand
GGACCCCAAACTCGACCCGATCACCCGCCGCGCGGTCCATCCCCACGTGCGTGGGGCCTGCTGTTTGTTTCTGCGGATCATGGGTCTGCCCTCCGGTCCATCCCCACGTGCGTGGGGCCTGCACTTAATGACCTGCCAAAACGTACGCCGTTACCATTTCTTAACTAGAAACCACCGACCTGCACCCTTACTCGTAATCAGATAATTACTAAGAGTGCCATGGCTCTGGACTACAGTTCCGTGCGCGTTGCTTCCGCATCGGGATCGGCCAACTCCTGGGGGTTCATCTGGACCAATTGGATCCCTTCGTAATCCACGACCTCTCGGCGTTGAGGCCCGGCCGTCCTGACGAGGAACCGCTGCTCGCTGTCCGAGGGGTGGATACAAACGGCCGAACCCTCACCAAGGGACGCGCTGACCACTTCCCAGAGCTCTTCCCGAACCCGCGCGGAGAGCGTGCCCACATAGCAACCTGCCTTTGGCTCGATCATCCACCGGGTGAGTGCCCCTCGAACGTGATCGGGAACAGCTGTCGTCGTGATGACCACCAAGTTCGCCACGCGAGTCTCCTAGGTCACTTCGTCGCCGTAGTTGATCCCGCCACTGACTCTGCCCAGCTCTGGGTCCCAGAGGTCGACCAACTGGACGGGTTCCTCTTCCTCTTCCAGTTCCTCACGATCGGGCCGTTCCGGATCCAGGAGCCACTGCAGGTCACGAATGATTTGCGGAAGCCGTCGGTAGAGACGGAAGTCTTCCCGAAGTTTGCGCCTGGCATCGGAATCGGGGTTGTCCGAGTGGGCGAGGGAGAACGCCAGCGGAACCGTCACCTCGGCTTTGTAGAGGTCAGCGATGTCGTAGACGAGGGATTGTTGCTTTCCCGTGTGGATGAACCCCAGAGCGGGAGAGCATCCCAGGTGGGAGATGACGGCGTGTGCGATCCCGTAGAACGCCGAACTGGCGGCGGACAGGGCCACGTTGACCGGATCCTGTGCACTCCAGTCGAGGGGGTCGTAGCTGCGTTTGAAGGGTCGCAGTTTCTGCCGTTGGGCCATGGCGCGGTACAGGGCCTTCATGCGTTGCCCTTCGATCCCGCGCATACGCTCCAGCGGGGTGCCGGGAGCGATGTCTTCTCCGAACCTGAGTTCGTACATCCTCCTGGCCACGTCCAACCGCATTGCAGGATCGGACCAAGCCCTGACCTGTCGTTCGAGCCAGTCGGTGGTGCGGTCCGTGGGTTGCAGCGCGCCGTAGCAGCGGACCCCTCCGGAACCCACCGCGATCACGCTCGTCCCGTGACGCATGAAGGTCGACAGTGCCCGTTGGGTGATGGAGGTTCCCGGGCCGAGCAGGACACACGCCAAAGATGCTGTGGGCAGATAGGTGCGGTAGACCCGGTCTTCCTCGGGCTCGATCACCGCACAGACACCGGTTTCGGTCTGCTCGATGCGGGCGATGTCGATGTAGAGGAAAGCCAACCCGTCGGAAACCCGCGGCAACATGGCCAAGGTTGGGGAAGCGAGCTTACGACGCGCATCGAATCCCGGCATCAGGACACCTCCAGGGGTGCCAGGCTCAGCAACCCGCATCCGTGGGATTTTCCTCGGCCGATCCCGCGTTCCACCGCCGCGCGCAAGGCCTCGGTGTCGACCACTGTGCCCACCCCCTGGAAGAGAACCGCAGCGTGGCGGATCCTGCGCCCCCGGGAGCCGTCCGTGGCATCAGGGCGGTCCTGGGAGAGGAGTGAACGCGGTTCCAGGCCGTGCTCATGCGCTCTCCTACGCCACCAGTCTTCGGCTTCCGGTCCACGCAGCGGGATCGTCTTCTCCTTCACCCCGCGCAGCTCGGACCGCCCGATGCGTTTGGTCGGGCTGGCGACGATCCGGTACCGGACGGGGTGTCCTGCGACCAAGGCGTCAAGCAACGGCGACAGCTCGCGGCGCTCCATGCTTCCGTACCCGTCGGGGAGCCGGGAGGGGTCGAGTTCGCGGGCGCTCTGGGCCAGGATGGAGCTCCCGTGACGAGTTTCTTCCATCCGGAACAGCAGTCCGGCAGCCTGTCGCGGGCTGCCACCAAGCTCTTCCGGGGGCAGCAGGCTCATCAGCCGCCGGTGTATGGCCCCAGCGCCGGCGAAGTCGGCACGGGCCTGGGCCGAACTGGGATCGGGGGTGATCCTGGTCAGCCAGAGTGTCATGTCTCCTCCGCGGCGTACTGGTAGAGCTCGTCCAGGAACTGGGCGTGATTCCGCCACCGCGCGAGCGCGCCGGGGAGTTCTTCCGGCAGCACGGTGACCGCGCGAGTGGCGTAGGAGCGGCGTTGGGCATCGAAGGTGCGCGGTACGTCGTTGAGTACATGCCGCGTGCACCTGCCCTCCCGTTCAGCGCCGCCCTCGGTTTCACCTTCGTGGACGAAGTCGACCGGGATGGTCTCCGACCTTTGCCGGGAGGGAGGAAGCGGCGCCCTGGTGCGCAGTTCGGCGACAGGATCCGAAACGTAGGAGCGCAGGAGCAGGAGTGGGTCCGGCACATGGCTTCGTCTACCCAGATAGGGCTGCCAGTGCGGCTTTCTCATGGCTGTCGTGATCGAACCGGCGAGATCGTCGGGGGCCTCGACGGCGACGGTGAAGACTGCGCCGGCCAGGTAGCCGCGCTCGGTCACGACGGTGGACACCTCTGCGCTCTTGCGTTTGCCTTCAGCCGTGGGGATCGTGCGGCGGGCAGGAACACCTCCGCCCGCGGTGTGGAAGTCCACCATCCGCGTTCCGGGTCGGTCCACCCTGACTGTGAATCGCAGGGGTTCATACGGTGTGAGGTCCGCGCCGCGTGGAAGTCCTTGCGCCGCCGCGAACATGCCGATCATCCCCGAGCGTGTGGGGAAGGGGGCCGTGTCGCGTACGCCGAAGGCGCTGTGCTCGCCCCAACTCTGCATGGGACCGGCCAACCTGAGCAGGAACCCGCTCATTGCTCGGCTCCGAAGGCCGCCTCGATCGCTTCCGCGCGCAGCCCCGGATAGGAGTTTTTGCGCCGGCCCAGACCCGAAAGGGTTTCGTCCGAGTCATCGAGGCCGGCGTGGGCGCTGAAGTACAGCTCGTCCTCACCCCACAGGGTGTGCAGCCGTCGGGCGTAGGTCGACAACGCCTCACGTGCAGGCGCGAAGTAACCGTTGGTCCCAGGTACGGGCTGCTCGAAGGCGGGCGCGAAGGAGATGGGGCGGTCTCCTCGAACCGCCACGTACGCGAGCTCGGGGACGGTCATCGCACCGGTCGCGGTCTGTTTTCCGCTCGGGACGGTGGCCAGGAACCCGGCGAGGAATTCCGTGACCAGCTCCCGGGCCGTTGCCGTGTCTCCTTCGAGGTTGTCCAGCAAAGTACCGATGTTGACGTTCGCGTACCGGTAGAAGGTCCCGGCGCTGAATTGGCCCACGTTCATGTGCCCGCTGCCGCGATCGTCTGCGGGGCGGATGTCGTCCACTGCGGTGAAGAAGTCGGTTTCCACTTCGGTCCCGTGCACGGTGAAGGCATGGGCGAACTGCACCGCTCCGTCGACATCTGCCCCGGGGAGCTCGGCGAGCATGCGTCCGAACAGGTTGATGGTGCCGTTGCGGGAGCGGAGGATGTCGGCCACCTGTCCCGTGGGCAGAACAGCCTTGGGGTTCTTCTGGCCGGAGATGCGTTGCAGTTCTTGTTCGTGGTCGGCAGCGAGCTGGG
>DXDP01000005.1 GCA_019115445.1 Candidatus Nocardiopsis merdipullorum | reverse complement strand
ACAGGTCGAAGGCGACCGCGCGATGTTCGACCTCCTCCGCCCCGTGCCAGCGCAGCAGGTCCAGCATGGTGGGGTCGGTACCGACCTCGTCCAGCTTCTCGGCGTCCAGGACCCACTGGCCCAGGATCGCGGTGTAGTGCTCGATCCCGGCGATGAGGGCCAAGCGGGTGCGCAACCAGGCGAACTCGCGGGCACCGGACAGGTCACGGTCGCCCAGGACCACGCGGAACAGCCAGGCGATCTGTTCGACGTAGGGGCGAGGGTCGAGACCGTGGGCGTCCATGTGGTCGAGCACGCCCGCGTGGGCCTCGGCGTGTACGGCCTCCTGTCCGATGAAGCCGAGCACCTGTTGCCGTAGTTCGTCGTCGGTGATGTGGGGGACGGCCTGCTTGAAGACCTCCACGAACCAGCGTTCGCCCTCGGGCAGCAGCAGGTGGAGCACGTTGATCACGTGCGTGGCGAAGGGTTCGTTCGGGATCCAGTGCAGGTCCAGTCGGCTCCAGTCGAATTGCACGTCACGAACGTGCAGGACGAGCTTGTCGGGTTCGTCGTCGAGTGGGGCGGGGGTGTGGGGTACCTCGGTGCTCATGGGGTTCCTTCGGGTGATGCTCGGAAGGGGTCAGAGGTGTTGTCGGGGCACCGGTCGGCGAGGGCCCTGGCCCGGAAGGGTCATCCGGGCGTAGCCGCGCAGGGCTGCCGGGGACAGGCGTGACAGTGCCAGACCGATGTGTGCCTCGGCGGTGACCGGGACGATCTCCGGGTCGTGCCCGATCGCGTCGGCGATCCGTTCGGCGGCTTTCTCCGGTGTGTAGCCACGCAGCCGGTACAGGCGGTTGAGGCGTTTCTTGGCCCTGTCGACCTTGCCCATCCCGGACAGTCGGGCGTTGGAGATGATTCCGGTGTCGATGAGTCCCGGGCAGACGGCGGTGACGGTGATCCCCTGAGCGGCGAGCTCTCCACGCAGGGAACGGCTGAGCGCCAGTACGGCGGCCTTGGTGGCCGAGTAGGCGCCGTAGATGCGGGAGGGCAGGTAGGAGGCGGCCGAGGCGGTGTTGACGATGCGGCCGCCGCCGCCCGACTCCACCATCATCGGGGCGAAGGAACGACACCCGTTGATCACCCCCCAAAGGTTGATGTCGACGACCCGTCGGAGGTCTTCGGTGGGGGTTTCCAGGAAGGGTCCGGCCACACCGATACCGGCGTTGTTGACCACCAGGTCGGGTGCTCCGTATGTGGTGTGGACCCAGGCGGCGAACTCGTCCATGGCGGTGGGGTCGGTGACGTCCACCCGTTGGGCGCAAGCCCCGGGTGTGAGCCCGGCACACAGTTCGGCGGTGTGTTGGGCGGCCGGTCCATCGATGTCCACGGCGATCACGCGTGCGCCGCGTTCGGCCAGTTCGAAGGCCAAACAGCGCCCGATGCCGCTGCCCGCACCGGTGATCACGGCGACCTGTCCGGCGAACGTGCCACCGTACCGGCGCATCCTTCGGGTGCCCAGGTCCCGGGGTGGACGGGGCGTGCCCGACTCGATCTCCTCGACGAAGGCACGCACTCGTCGGGCCACGGGCGCAGGTGCCGAACGTAGAGCCCAGTGGCCGCCTCGGAACCGGTGGAAGCGCAGGTCTTCGACCCAACGACCGGCGTTGGACTGGATCTGTTCGACCATGAACGCATCGTGGGTGGGTGCCAGTACCTGGACCGGCACGGTGGTGCGACGTTCGGTGGGGCGCAGGAAGCGGCGCGCCATGTTGGCGCGGTACAGCTCCAGACCGTTGAGGTAATCACGGGGGGTACGTTCGGCGGGCACGCGCGGTCCCCCGCCGATACGTTCCAACCCGGCCAGGGCCAGGCCGCCGACACCGCTCAGCCAGGCCGCTTCCGGCAGCCACGGGGTGTTGAAGAAACCGATGTAACCGGAGCGCAGGAGTTGACGCAGGACGTTGCCGACCCCGTCGGGGGCCTTGCGGAGCCAGTGTCCGGCGTGGTCCAGGTCGGGGCCGGACATCGAGGTGAAGGAGGCGAACCGGTGCATGTGTTCCGGTTCGGTGACGGCGTGCCACACCTGGATGGATCCCCAGTCGTGGGCGACCAGGTGGACGGGGCGATCGGGGCTGACGGCGTCGACCACGGTACGTAGGTCGTCGACGAGTTGGTCGAGCAAGTAGCCGGAACGACCGTCGGGTGCGGTGGAGCGTCCTGCCCCGCGTACGTCGTAGGTGATGACGTGGTGGTCGGTGGCCAGGTCGGTCACCAGGGCCTTCCACACGGTGGCGTTGTCGGGGTAGCCGTGTACCAGCAACAGCGTGGGCCGGTCGGGGGCCCCGTGGGTGTGGACGGCCAGACGTTGGCCGTCGCCGGCGGTGACGTAGCGGTGGGGTCTGGCATTCATGTGGGTGTGCTCCCGGTCACTTCCCTGTGAGACATGGCGTCATGTTAGACGCGGTGTCAACAACTGTCCATGGGCAGCCCCAAGCGACAAGAGCGGTGTGGTGGGAGGGGAGGAAACACGACGGGGGCGACACCCCGACAGGGAAGAAGGGGTGCCGCCCCCGAAAAGGGACGGGAGGAAGGGGTGATCTAGTGGTGCACGCCCTCGGTGTGCAGGGATTCGCTGACCTTCTCCGCGGCCGACAGCACCGCCTGGGAATGGATCCGCCCGGGGGAGCGAGTGAGGCGCTCGATCGGGCCGGAGACCGACACCGCGGCGATCACGCGCCCTCCGGGGCCGGCCACGGGGGCCGACACCGAGGCCACACCTTGTTCGCGTTCGGCCACGCTCTGGGCCCAACGGCGACGACGCACCTGGGCCAGGCTCGCCGCGGTGAAGCGCGCTCCGACCAGGGAGCGGCGGATGCGGTCGGAATCCTCCCAGGCCAGCAG
>DXDP01000351.1 GCA_019115445.1 Candidatus Nocardiopsis merdipullorum | reverse complement strand
CATAATAAAAAATTTCGAGCAATCTAGAGAAATTAACTACCGCTGAGAAACACACGTGTCTAGTCTTCTGCATACACACGCACCAAGGGTCCACACACCTCGGGCCCACCAGTGCGGTCCACACCACACAGGACCATCAGGAAGCAGGAGACATGACACACCCCCCGAGTCCGATCGTCGAAGCTCCCACACGCCCCTTCGGCCTGACCCGTTGCACTACCCCCACGCCGAGCAACGTCTACGACGTCAGTGGGATCGAATACGACCCCCGGACGCAGATGTCGGCCCGTGACGGTCAGGCCTTGATCGACCAACCGCTCTTGGATACCGCCGTCCAGTGCTCGGTCACCACTACCGAGGACATGCAGGCATGGACCGACCAGGTCACCGACGGTTAGGGAAGAGGGGACCCGTGACCGTCCTGATTCTGACGAGGCAGTTCGATCCCACGGCCGATCTGGTTGTCCGGGAACTTCATCACCGACGTGTACCTGTGTTCCGCTGCGATCCAGGTGACTTCCCCGAAGAAATCGGACTACGCGCACATACTTCGGTGGACGGCACGGTCACGGGAACCCTTCGCCAAGGAAAGCGAGAAGTTTCCTTGTCCGAGGTCTCCTCGGTGTACCACCGACGTCCCTCCACCCCTCGACCACATCCCCTGCTGAACGGCGACGAACGGCGTTGGTGCGTACGCGAAGCCACATCCGGTTTCTACGGAGTCCTGACCGCGTTGGATCGTCCCTGGCTGAACCATCCCGACGTCAACCGGGCCGCCGCGCACAAACCTCGCCAACTCGTAGTGGCCGCGCGTGCCGGACTGACCACCCCGGAAAGCCTCATCACCAACGAGACCGACGCAGCTCACACGTTCGCTTCAACACAAGCGAAGACTGTTTACAAATCCTTGACGGGCGGACCCCGAACAAAAGACTCACAACAGAGCGGTCGAGCCCTGTACACCACAGTCGTCACCCCTGAAGAGATCACTCCCGGCGTGAAACACACGGCGCACCTCTTCCAAACATGGACGAACAAGGTCTACGAAGTCCGTATCACCGTGGTCGGCAACGATTTCTTCGCCGTACGGATCGACGCAGGCAGCCGGGCAGCCCACACCGACTGGAGGTCGGATTACAGCAGCCTCTCGTACACGCCGGTGGAGACCCCCGATGACGTGCGTCGGTCCGTGAGCAGGCTGATGAGCGACTTCCGTCTGACCTACGCCGCCCTCGACTTCGTCGTCACACATGAGTACCGGTGGGTCTTCCTCGAACTCAACCCGAACGGGCAATGGGGGTGGATCCAGCTCGCCACGGGACTGCCCATCGCCACCGCGATCGCCGACCACCTACGGAAAGGCCACACATGACGCGCTCAGCAGCCACCGACGACCCCTCGGCACAGGGGTTCGGGTTTGCCGATCGGTTGGCCCGGGAACTGGCCGCCAACGGCAGTATCCGAACCACCGCGTGGCAGCAGGCCTTCGCCCACGTCCCACGCCACCTGTTCGTCTCGGTCTTCCATGTGCGCACACCCCAGGGCACCGTGGCCCACACCCCGCGGAGCCCGGGGTGGTGGGAAGCGATCTACAGCGACGAGACGCTGATCACGCAGTTCTCCTCCGAAGGACTGGCCCTCAGCTCCTCCACCGAACCCTCCCTGATGGCGCTGATGCTCGAACACCTCCTGGTCGAGGACGGCATGAAGGTCTTGGAAGTGGGGACCGGGACCGGTTACAACGCCGCCCTGTTGAGTCAACGCCTGGGATCGGCCCTGGTCACATCGATCGATGTCGACGACGCCCTGGTCAACCGGGCTCGAAAAGCCCTGGAGTCCGCCGGCCACCGGCCCACCCTCGCCGCGACGGACGGCGCCCGGGGGTATCCGGACAACGCCCCCTACCAACGGATCCTCGCCACGTGCGGGCTGGGTCGTGTCCCCACGGCCTGGCTCGACCAACTGGACGAGGGTGGCCTGATCCTCGCCAACGTGGGGCTGGGACTGGCTCGGCTGCGTAAGGAACCCGACGGCCGTGCGTGCGGGCGTTTCCTCCCCGACTCCGCGGGGTTCATGCGCCTGCGTTCCCCCTCCGCACCGGGTGTGCCCACCTTGGGGCAGGTGCTCTCGGCCACCTCGGGCGAACCCGAACGGGTGCGGCGGGTGGACCGCGTCCAAGGCCTGGAGGACCACCCCATGTCCGAGTTCCTGCTGTCGATCCTGCTGCCCTACGGGTTGCGTGTGGTCCAACACCGGGAAGAACACGAGGTCCACTGTGTACTTGACGGGGCATCCGGGGCCTGGCTGCGCGCCGAGATCGACACCGAAGGTCGGGGCACGGTGGCCGAGTCCGGTGCCCATGGGCTGTGGGACTCCTACAGCACTCTGCTTCGGGCCTGGCACGAAGCCGAAGGCCCCGGGATCGGTCGATACGGGCTCACCGTCACCCCGGACGGGAAGCATCACCTGTGGCTGGACCGACCCCACCCGTCCGACACGTCAGATCCTTCACATCCGGGTCAGTGGCAGG
>DXDP01000350.1 GCA_019115445.1 Candidatus Nocardiopsis merdipullorum | reverse complement strand
CCAGTGGCGTGCTGCTGCACTACTCCATCGGCCTGGGTCTGGCGATGCTGCTGAACCGGCCGATGCGTGGGCGCTCTTTGTACCGGGTCCTGCTCATCCTGCCGTGGGCCGTACCTGCGTTCGTGGCCGCGTTCTCCTGGCGGCTGATGTACAACACCGATGTCGGTGTCCTCAATACCCTCTTGGGCGTGGTGGGTGTCGCCCCGGTCGATTGGCTGGGTGATCCCACGCTGCAGAAGGTCGCCGTGATCGCGGTCAACACCTGGCTGGGTGTGCCTTTCATGATGGTGGCACTGCTGGGTGGGCTGCAGTCCATCCCCCGAGAGTTGCACGAGGCCGCCGAGATGGATGGTGCAGGCCCCTGGGAACGATTCTTGAACATCACACTGCCGGGTCTGCGGCCGATCTCCAGCACGGTGGTGCTGCTCGGCACCATTTGGACCTTCAACATGTTCCCCGTCATCTACCTGGTGATCGGTCAGGCGGGTGGGGCCGACAGTGAGATTCTTGTGACCTACGCCTATCGGTTGGCCTTCCAGGGGGTCCGCGACTACGCGGGATCGGCTACCTACGGCGTGATCATCTTGTCCCTGCTTTTGGTGTTCGCGTCCGTCTACCGCGGGCGGCTCAAACGTCAGGAAGTGCAGGTATGACCGAGAACATCGCGTTTTCCATGAGGCGGGGTGGATCGGTGACCAGGTCCGAGCACGTGCGACCTCGGACGGCTCCTCGACCTCGGCGTGGGCACCGGCAGCGGTCTCCGGCCGCATCGGTGGCGTTGCACGCAACATTGGGCGTGGCGACGGTGCTTGCTCTGTTTCCCATCGCGTTCATCCTGTTGGTTTCGTTGCGGGGCGAGAACGGGTGGACCCACCCCACCGAACTCAGCGGGTTCACGGTCTCCAACTACATCCACCTGTTGGGGGGCACCGAGTTCCTGGTCTGGTTCGCCAACAGTACGATCGTGGCCGGGGGCGCCACTCTGGTGGGGGTTGCGATCTCCGCGAGCGCCGGATATGCGGCCTCGCGTC
Source organism: Candidatus Nocardiopsis merdipullorum (assembly GCA_019115445.1). Lineage (GTDB taxonomy): Bacteria > Actinomycetota > Actinomycetes > Streptosporangiales > Streptosporangiaceae > Nocardiopsis > Nocardiopsis merdipullorum. Next base: position 10,469 of record DXDP01000350.1, on the reverse strand, counting down.
TGCGGTTTCCGGGACAGCGCTCCTTGATGTGGTCGTTCCTGGTCTTTCAGATGTTTCCGGTGGCTGTCCTGATCGTGCCGCTGTACAACATCTTGAGCACCTTGGGGCTGCTCAACACCCATGGCGGGTTGATACTCACCTACTGCTCGGTGTCGGTGCCCTTCTGCGCGTGGATGCTCAAGAGCTACTTCGACACGATTCCGGTGTCGTTGGACGAGGCCGGACAGGTCGATGGCCTCACCCCCTTCGGTACGTTCTGGCGGCTCATCGTTCCGTTGTCCCGTCCGGGGTTGGCGGTCACCGGCTTCTACACCTTCTTGACCGCCTGGAGCGAGGTCGCCTTCGCCACGCAGTTCATGAACAGCGAGGACCGTTACACCCTTGCCGTGGGACTGCAGAACTTCGTGGGGCCGCACCGTGCCGAGTGGGGTCTGATGACCGCTGCGTCCATCCTCATCATGGTGCCCGCCGGGGTCGTGTTCTTCTTCGCACAGCGGCACCTGGTCGCCGGTCTGACCGCGGGAGGGACCAAGGGTTGACAGGCCGGCGTGTACCGGTGGTACACACCCGGTTCCAAGGGTGCGCCACGACCCTTGGAACCGGTCGGTCTGATTGGCACCGTTCCTCTCTGGATAAGGGAAGAGGACCAACCTCCAACCGTGCCCACGGGGGCAGAGAGGCAGGGCAAGGGGACATGAGCAGCAACAGAGGTGTGGTGTACAAGGGTCCCGGCGAGGTCGAGGTCACCGACATCGCCTACCCGGAGTTCGAACTCAAGGACGGGCCCGGCGTTGCTCCGGACAACGTGGGACGCAAGGTTCCGCACGGAGCGATCCTGGAGGTCGTGGCCACCAACATCTGCGGTAGTGACCAACACATGGTGCGAGGGCGCACCACCGCACCCCCCGGGCTGGTCCTGGGGCACGAGATCACCGGCAAGGTCGTGGAGACCGGACCGGACACGGAGTTCGTCTCCGAGGGCGACCTGGTGTCGGTGCCGTTCAACATCTCCTGCGGACGCTGTCGCAACTGCAAGGCCCAACGCACAGAGATCTGTCTCAACGTCAACCCGGACCGTCCGGGTTCGGCCTACGGGTACGTGGACATGGGGGGCTGGGTCGGCGGTCAGGCCAAATACGTTCTGGTGCCCTACGCGGACTGGAACCTGCTGAAGTTCCCCGACCGCGATCAGGCGATGGAAAAGATGTTGGACCTGACGATGCTCTCCGACATCTTCCCCACCGGTTACCACGGTTGTGTCACCGCCGGGGTGGGTGTGGGTTCCACCGTCTACATCGCCGGGGCCGGCCCCGTCGGTCTGGCGGCGGCGGTCTCTGCTCAGTTGTTGGGTGCCGCAGTGGTGATCGTCGGTGACCTCAACGCCGATCGTCTTGCCCAGGCACGAAGTTTCGGCTGCGAGACGATCGACATCTCTCAAGGTGATCCCACCGAGCTGATCGATGACCTCCTGGGCATGCCCGTGGTGGACTGTGCTGTCGACGCGGTGGGTTTCGAAGCCCACGGGACCGGCGCCCAGGCGGAACATGCCGCCCCGGCAAGTGTCCTCAACACCGCCATGGACGTGACCCGGGCGGGGGGTTCCATCGGGATCCCCGGTCTGTATGTGACCGGTGACCCCGGCGCTCCCGACGAGGCCGCAAAGGAAGGGTCGCTGTCGATCCGCTTCGGCCTGGGCTGGGCCAAGTCGCACGCCTTCTTCACCGGTCAAACACCGGCGATGAAGTATCACCGTGAACTGATGATGGCGATCCTGCACGATCGGGTGAAGATCGCCGATGCCGTCAACGCCATCGTGATCCCGCTCGAGGAGGCGCCCGAGGGTTACCGATCCTTCGACCGTGGCGCGGCGAGCAAGTATGTACTCGACCCGAATGGTCACCTGGCGGCCGGGTGAGCCATCGCACAACGGAAAAGGGCCTGCGCCGCCGGCGCAGGCCCTTTCTTTCGGCGGGTCAGTTCTGCGGCCCACGGGTCGTCCGCCAGGTGTTCGCCCAGGAGGACTCACGGACCAGGACCTGCGGGCTTGCGTCCGGGTCACCGCCGGGGTGCCGGGGAGTGGATCTCACACCCTTCGAACACCGCGGCCCCCGCACGAGGACGTGGTCGACGTCACCTTCGACGTAGCAATCGGTCAGGTGGGTGCTGCGCACCTGGTCGGCGCCCGGGGCTGTGGCAACAACCACAACACCGTGGCCAGGACGTTGCGTGGAAAGGTCCGCCCCTGAGCATGTCAGGCTTTTGCCATGGATGTTTTGAGCAGTCGTGTCCTGCTGCGCCCTGCCGACCCGGAGCGCAGCCGCTCCTTCTACCGTGATGTGCTCGGCCTGGCCGTGCACCGCGAATTCGGGCCGACCGAAACACCCAGCACCGTGTTCTATCTGGGCAATGGGTTGCTGGAGGTTTCGGGGCGTTCCGAAGCGACCGAGGTTCCCGCGCTCTCGCTGTGGCTCCAGGTCCGCGACGTCGAGGCCGAGTACGCCCGGGTGGTCGAGCGGGGTGCAGAAGGGCTACGCCCACCGCAGAAGGAGTTCTGGGGCTTGGTGGAGGCGTGGATCTGCGACCCCGACGGGGTGCGGATCGTGCTCGTGCAGATCCCCGAGGATCACCCACTACGGCGGGATCAGCGCACGTTCTGACACAGGCGGGGCGACCTCGAACAAAGGCCGCCCCGCCGTATCAGTGCCCGAGGCGTTGGGCTGCAAGGGCCCACTGGTTCCGGTCACCCGAAGGAAGGTAGCGGTGGGTCTCCACGGAGGCGGCCACGACGTTGCGCAGCACTCCGAGGTCGCCCTGAAGAGCCCCGGTGGCACGGGCCTGGACCAAGAGGTTGCCCATCGCGGTGCATTCGGCGGGACCTGCCACCACCGGAAGGCCCACGGCGTCGGCGGTGAGCCGGCACAGCAGGCCATTACGCGAACCACCACCGACCACGTGCACCACGTCCACGCCGATCCCACTCAGTTCCGCGGCCTTGTGGACCGCTTCGCGGTAGGCCAGGGCCAGGGAATCCACCACGCAGCGAGCGACTTCGGCGTCGGAGGTGGGTGGGCGCTGCCCGGTCTCCTTGGCATAGTCGACGATACGGGAGGGCATGTCCCCCGGGGGCAGGAAGCGGGGGTCGTCCACGTCCACGACGCAGGAGAGTGCGGGCACCTCGGCTGCGCGCGCCATCAAGTCGGCCAGGTCGGGTTCGTGGCCTGCCTCCCGCCAGGTGCGCAACGATTCCTGCAAGAGCCACAGGCCGGTGACGTTGCGCAGGTAGCGCACGGTGCCGTCGACCCCGAGCTCGTTGGTGAAGTTGGCTGCCCGGCTCTCTTCCGAACGTACCGGCCGGTCGAGTTCGACACCGACCAGTGACCAGGTGCCGGAGGAGATGTAGGCGAAGCGGTGCGTGTCGGCCGGGACCGCCACCACTGCCGAGGCGGTGTCGTGGGAGCCGACCGCGATCAGCGGGGTGCCCGAGGCCGCCCCGACCGACTCGTCGGTGTGCACGGTCCCAACGACCGAACCGGGTTCCACCAGGCCCGGCAGGAGGGTTCCGGCGGGTACGTCGAAGCGCTCCTCCAGCAGCCGCAGGCAGGTGTGGGCCCACCTGCGGCTGTGTACGTCCACCAGGCCGGTGGTGGAAGCGTTGGTCAGTTCCGCAACGCGTTCTCCGGTGAGCCAGTAACCGAGCAGGTCGGGGATGAGCAACAGTGCGTCGGCTGCGGCCATCTGGGCGTCCCCGGTGGCCGCCACGAGCTGGAACAAGGTGTTGAACGGTTGTACTTGCAATCCGTTGACCTGGTACAGCTCTTCGGCAGGCAAATAGCTGAAGACCTGCTCGGGGACTCCGTCGGTGCGTGCATCACGGTAGTGGACCGGGTTGCCCAGCAGATTCCCGTCGCTGTCCAACAGCCCGTAGTCCACGGCCCAGGAATCGATGCCCACCGACGCAAGTCCACCGTGTTCCTCGGCTGCTCGGCGCAGACCGGACACCGCACCGGAGTACAAGGACAGTACGTCCCAGTACAGGGTGCGACGGTCGCGGCCGCGCAGAGCCACAGGGCCGTTGGAAAACCGGATGGCCTCCTCGGTGCGTAGTTCGCCGTCGACGATCCGGCCTGTGATGACCCGGCCGCTGGAGGCACCGAGGTCGACGGCTGCATGCGGTGTATCGGCGGTACCCATGGTGCTCACCGCAGGAAGGCGGCCGCCACACCGCCGTCGACGGGCACGTGCAATCCCGTGGTGTGCGACAGCTCACCCGCCGTGAGTGCAAAGACCGCGTTGGCCACGTGCTCGGGCAGGACCTCTCGGCCGAGGATGGTGCGCTTGGCGTAGAACGCGCCGAGTTCTTCCTCCTCGACCCCGTAGACCTTGGCGCGTTGGGCACCCCACCCACCGGCGAAGATGCCCGATCCGCGTACGACCCCGTCGGGGTTGACGCCGTTGACACGGATGCCCTCGCCGCCGAGTTCGGCAGCGAGCAGACGCACCTGGTGGGCCTGGTCCGCCTTGACCGCGGAGTAGGCGATGTTGTTGGGTCCTGCAAACACAGAGTTCTTGGAGGCGATGTAGACGATGTCACCGCCCATGCTCTGCTCGCTCATGAGCCGCGCGGCTTCCCGGGAGACCAGGAAGGACCCCTTGGCCATGACTTCGTGTTGCAGGTCCCAGTCACGTTCGGTGGTCTCCAGCAAAGGCTTGGAGATGGACATGCCCGCGTTGTTGACGACCAGGTCCACACCACCGAACGCCAGCACGGTCTCGCGCAGAGCCTGAGCGACGGCATCGGCATCGCCGACATCACAGGCCACCCCGATGGCGGTGTCGGCGGTGCCGAGTTCGGCGGCGACCTTCTGGGCCTGTGCGGCGTCGAGGTCGGCCACGACCACGCAGGCGCCCTCGGCGGCCAGGCGGCTCGCGATCGCCTTGCCGATACCGCTCGCGGCGCCGGTGACAAAGGCAACACGGGTGGCCAGGGGCTTGGGCTTGGGCATGCGCGCGAGTTTGGCCTCCTCCAGCGCCCAGTACTCGATGCGGAACTTCTCCGACTCCTCGATGGGCCGGTAGGTGGAGACCGCCTCGGCACCGTGCATGACGTTGATGGCGTTGATGTAGAACTCACCCGCGATCCGGGCGGTCTTGGCGTCCTTGCCGAAGGTGAACATGCCCACCCCGGGGATCAGGACGACGGCGGGGTCGGCGCCGCGCATGGCGGGGCTGTCCGCATCCGCATAGCGTTCGTAGTAGGCGCGGTATTCGGCCCGGTATTCCTCGTGCAGTTCACCCAGGCGTTGCATGGCCTGTTCCAGAGGCACGGTCGCGGGCAGGTCCAACACCAGGGGGCGGACCTTGGTACGCAGGAAGTGGTCCGGGCAGGAGGTGCCGAGCGCCGCCAGGCGTGGATGCTCGGTGCGGGCCAGGAAGTCCAGGACGGTGTCGGTGTCGGTGAAGTGGCCGACCTGGGGGTGGTCCGTGGAGGCCAGTCCACGAACGACCGGGGCCAGAGCAGCCGCACGTTCACGGCGCTCGGCCTCGGGCAGGGCCTCGTAGCCTTCCATGACCGGGCCGAAGGGCTCGGGCCGGCCGCGCTCGGCGAGGAACCGCTCGGCGGTGCGGATGACCTCCAGGGAGTTGGCCTGACACTGTTCGCTGGTCTTGGCCCAGGTGGTGATGCCGTGACCGCCGAGGATCGCACCGATGGCCTGGGGGTTTTGTTCGGCGATCTCGGCGATGTCCAGACCGAGTTGGAAGCCGGGGCGACGCCAGGGCACCCACACGACACGGTCACCGAAGCACTCACGAGTGAGGCGTTCTCCGTCCACGGCGGTGGCCAGGGCGATGCCCGAGTCCGGGTGCAGGTGGTCGACGTGTGCTGCGCGGACCAGACCGTGCATGGCGGTGTCGATGGAAGGGGCGGCGCCACCCTTGCCGAACAGGCAGTGGTCGAAGGCGGCGACCATCTCGTCCTCGCGCTCCTCACCGGGATAGACGTCCGCGAGGGAGCGCAGACGGTCCAGACGCAGGACGGCCAGGCCGTCCTCGGTGAGGGTGCCCAGGTCACCACCGGAACCCTTGACCCACAGCACTTCGACGGGCTGCCCGGTGACGGGGTCGATGCGGGTTCCTTCTGCTGAGGTGTTGCCTCCGGCGAAGTTGGTGTTACGCGGGTCGGAGCCGAGTGTGTTACTACGTGCGATGAGCTGTGTGACCACGGAGTTGGACACGGTGTCCCCCTGTTGGATGCTGGTGTGTGCCTGTGCGGCGGGGTCGGTCCGTTCTGTCACGCGCCCCACCCGGCCTGGGTACCGCCCTTGCGCTCGGCGATGATGCGTTCCATGTAGCCGGAGCGGGCGTGTGCCGCCATGGGGTCGGGGTCCAGTCCCTTGTCCTTGCGCAGCTCTGCCAGCAAAGGACGTACGTCGGTGTTGTAGGCGTCCATGAGAACACCGTTGGCGCCCAGCACATCACCGGCCCTTTGTGCCGCACCCAGGGCTTCGGTGTCCACGAGCAGGGCCTTGGCGGTGGCTTCCTGCACATTCATGACCGAGCGGATCTGAGCGGCGACCTTGGGCTCGATGTTGTGGCACTGGTCGAGCATGAACGCGATCTGGACGTCCTCGTCCAGTCCGCCCCCGCGCACGACCTCGTACATGATACGGAAGAGCTGGAAGGGGTCGGCGGAGCCGACCATGAGGTCGTCGTCTGCGTAGAAGCGGGAGTTGAAGTCGAAGGCGCCGAGCTTTCCCGCACGCAGCAGGAACGCGACGATGAACTCGATGTTGGTGTGTGCGGCGTGGTGACCGGTGTCGACGCAGACCACGGCCTTGTCACCCAGTTCGAGGCAGTGGGCGTAGGCGGTACCCCAGTCGGGGACGTCGGTGGAGTAGAAAGCGGGTTCGAAGAGCTTGTACTCCAACTGCATGCGCTGGTGGTCGCCGAGCCGGTCGTAGACCTGCGAGAGGGCCTCGGCCAGACGGTCCTGGCGGATACGCAGGTCGTCCTGCCCGGGGTAGTTGGTGCCGTCGGCGAACCACAGCTTGAGGTCTCTGGAGCCGGTGGCGTCCATGACATCCACACACTCGAGCAGGTGGTCGATGGCCTTGCGGCGCACGGCCGGGTCCGAGTTGGTGACACTGCCGAGCATGTAGTCGTCGTCCTGGAAGACGTTGGCGTTGATGGTGCCGATGCCGATGCCCAGGTCGCGAGCGTGGGTGGCAAGGGCGCCGTAGTCGTCCACACGGTCCCAGGGGATGTGCAGAGAGACCAGGGGGGCCACACCCGTCAGTCGGTGGACCTCGGCCGCGTCGGCGACCTTCTCCCACGGGTCGCGGGGTACCCCCGGTTGACCGAACACCTTGAAGCGGGTTCCGGAGTTCCCAAAAGCCCAGGAGGGGAGTTCGATCTGTTGGCGGCGCAACGCGGCCTGGGCGTCGTCACGAAGGTCGGTGAGTGCTACCACAGTGGGCCCTTCCGTTCAGGGAGGTCAGGGGATGGCGAGTTGGACAAGACACGGTGAACTTATTGAATCGTTTCACAGCGTGACTGCAGAATTTACAACCAGCTCTTCAAGGGTGTCAATAACCTGCCCCCAAAGGGATAACGCTTTCCCTGGAAGGTGATTGAAACGTTTCAACATGTTGGGCAGAGCCATCCGGATCCCAGGGCGGGCATGACCCGCGGCGATGAGCGGGCCCAGGATGCGGCGCGGATTCCGGCATCGTGGACACTGTGACCTTCGGCCACCTACCTCGAGTCCGGACCTTCCACCGGTAAGGGGCGACTAACCTGGGACAAGGCCCCAGACCCATGACGGGGCCGTTTTCGAGCTCACCCGGCCCCGAGGAACAGCATGCGCGTCACACCCCGTACCACAGCCCGGCTCTTTCACGCGGTGGCCGCGTTCGAGGCATTCACCTGGGTCGGCCTGCTGGTAGGGATGGCTTTCAAGTATCTGTTCACGCAGAACGAGATCGGCGTACAGATCTTCGGCCCGCTGCACGGGGCAGCCTTCGTCGCCTACCTGCTCGTGACCCTGCTCGCCTCCGTCCGGCTGCGTTGGGGCGCCTGGGCCACACTGGTGACGCTGGTTGCCTCTGTGCCCCCGCTGACCACCCTGGTGGCCGACTGGTGGCTGCACCGCACCGGCCGACTGGTGCCCGCCACCGAACGCGAGCCGGAGCCGATCGCCTGACTCTTCGGAAAAAGGGTGCCGAAGCACAGGTTCGGACACCCAACTCCTGGCTTTCCCGCCCCCGGTGGCAAGAAAAGCGCTTTTCCACCCGGGGGCAGGAAACCTGCAAAAGAGACGGGCCGATGTACCTTTCCGATCAGCGCGGCAGGTGCTCGGCCAGCCAGGCCTCGACGTCGGTGGAGGTACGCGGCAACGCCTTCGAGAGCACCTCACGACCCTTCTCGGTGACCAGGACATCGTCCTCGATGCGCACACCGATACCGCGCAACTCTTCGGGGACGGTCAGGTCGTCGGGCTGGAAGTACAGACCCGGCTCCACGGTGAGCACCATGCCCGGTTCCAGGTCACCGTACAGGTGCACCTCCTGGCGGGAGACGGCACAGTCGTGCACGTCCATGCCGAGCATGTGACCGGTGCCGTGCAGGGTGTAGCGGCGCTGCAATCCCAGCTCCAGTACACGGTCGAGCGGCCCTTCCAGCAGTCCCCACGCGATCAGTTCCTCGGCCAGCACACGCTGGGCGACATCGTGGTAGTCCCGGAAGGGACGCCCCGGGGCCACAGCCGCGATGCCCGCTTCCTGGGCTTGGTACACCAGGTCGTAGACCTTGCGCTGGGCGTCGGTGAAGGTTCCCGAGATCGGCATGGTCCGGGTCACGTCGGCGGTGTAGAGGGTGGTCGTCTCCACCCCGGCGTCCAGCAACAAGAGCTCACCCTCACGCACCGGGCCGTCGTTGCGGGTCCAGTGCAAGGTGGTGGCATTGGGGCCGGAGGCGGCGATGGTGCCGTATCCGACGTCGTTGCCTTCCACGCGGGCACGCAGGAAGAAGGTGCCCTCGACGAACCGTTCCGAGGTGTCCTTGGCCTGCGGCAGGGCCTTGGCCACGTCGGCGAAGCCACGCACGGTGGCGTCCACCGCCAATTGCAGTTGGGCGACCTCCCACTCGTCCTTGATCAGGCGGTGGTCGGCCAGGGTCACCCCGAGTTCCTCGTCGAGCTGGGCGGACTTGGCACGGGTCTCCTCGTCGGCGTCGGCACGCACCTCGTCGACGACGGCGTCGATGTCGGCGTCGTGGCCGCGTACGACACGGACGGTGGTGTTGGTGGCCCGCAGTGCTTCGGGCAGGGTGCGCACGTCCGCGGTGGCCACGCCGAACAGGTCGGCGGCCTCTTCCAGGCTGTTGCGTCGCCCGGTCCACAGCTCACCGTAGGAGCCGAGCCAGAACTCGCCGTTCTCCCGGTTGGATCGTGGCTTCAGGTACAGCACGGAATCGTGTCCGCCGTCGGTGCGGGGTGTGAGCACCAGGCAACCGCCGTCGGAGGTGTCTCCGGTGAGGTAGGCGTAGTTGGTGGCGGCCCGGAAGGGATACTCGGTGTCGTTGGAGCGGGTGAGCAACTGCCCGGCCGGGATCACCAGGCGATCACCGGGGAAGGCGGTACTGAGCACCGCACGCCTGCGGGCGGTGTGCTCTGCCTGCTCGATCGGCTCCAGGTCACGCCGCTCTGTGTCGGCCCATCCGGTGCTCATCCACGCGGCGAGTTCGTCGGAGACCGACTGGGACTGCCCATTCTTGCGCGGGGTGAACACGAAGGCGTCCGATTCGGCGCCGCGGCGCTTCTGCTCGCTCACGTGGGTCTCTCCTCGTCGAGTGGGTCACGTACTTGAGGTGCTCGGGCCACTGGTGGCGGCCCTGCCCTCCATCGTACGGGGCTTGTCACACCTGGGGCAGGGCGCACGTATCGGTGGCCCGCATCATCTGGTCACCGGCTCTCCGTCAAAGATCGGTGATGAAGGGGATCGCCTTGGAGTAGGGCAACTCGTCGAACTCGGTGGGGTCGACCCACCGATATCCGATGCGTTCGTACAGGGCGACCGCCTCGGGTTGGGAGGGACCGGTGAACAGCACCACACGGGTGTAGCCCAGAGCGCGGGCGGTTTCCTCCAGCGCGGTCATGATTTTGCGGGCCAGTCCTTTGCGGCGGTGCCGTGAGGAGGTCCATATCCGTTTGAACTCGGCCTTCTCCGGCATCTTGGTCCGGTCCTTGTAGTAGGGCCGAATCGCCCCTCCGGCGACGATCTCACCATCGATCTCGGCCAGAACGACACGTCCGTGCCGGGAGGCGAACTCGCCGACCGGGTAGCGCGTCAACTCGCGAGCGGCACCGTCGGCACCGTAACGTTCGGTGTACTCTTCCAGCAGACCGGTGAGCATGCCCTCCACACGCGGGTCGTCGTGGTGTACCCGCAACATCCGCACTTGTGTGTTTTCTC
>DXDP01000349.1 GCA_019115445.1 Candidatus Nocardiopsis merdipullorum | reverse complement strand
CAGGGAGTCAGTGGTCACCTCGTCTCCGGTGGCGGGAACAACCGCGAGGCGCCGGCGGTCGAGGAAGTCTCGATCTCCGAGCGTTCGGACCAAGCACGATCGGTGGAATTCGAGTGATCGAGGTGCCTTGGGCGCAGCATCCTGCAGTGCAGAGACTTTTCCGGTGCCAGCCGATGACGGGGGTCGTACGTCGAAGCGATGAGTTCCTACGTTCCCATCGACGGTGCGACCCGCCGTGAGAGGTTGATCCGATCCGGTACGTGGTCGATTACAGGGTTGCTCTGTGGTGCCTGATTGCTTGGTGTGCGGACCGCCTGAGTGCGAGTTGTACAAGTTGTACAGTGGAGATGTGTTTTCTGTAACCCTGTCTCAGTTCCGTGACCGGCAGAGTGAATACATTGCTGTGGCACAGCGTGAGCCGGTCGAGATCACCTCGCGGGGGGTTGGGCGTCGTGCTGTTGTCGTCTCGCCCGAGTTCTTCGACCGTGCGTTGCAGGCGCTGGAGGACCAAGCTGACATCCTCGGTGCTGCTGAGGCGCGCAGCGAGGCGGGGCGTGTTTCCCATGCGGAGCTCGAGCGCAAGCTTGGCTCCTGATCCTGTTCGATGCTGTACTCGACCAGTTACGTCCCTTCAGCGGCGCAAGCCATCCAGAAGCTCGACAAGTCCACGGCCCGCCGATTGCTCGACGCGATCGGGAAGCTCGCCAGTGATTCGCGCCTCCCGGAATGCGTCCAGATCAAGGGTGGTGATGGGGAGTTCCGAATTCGCGTCGGCGACCATCGAATCGTCTATGACGTCCAGGATGGTGAGCTGGTTGTCCTGGTGCTACGGGTCGGGCATCGCCGAGAGGTATATCGGTGAAGTGGTGACAGTGATCTCGGTAAGAGAAGACAATTTCTTGGTGTGATCTTCCGGATGCCGAACCAGCGCACGGGCTCCATAGTGTGCCCATGACCGCGTCCCACCCGTCCTGTGGCCCGCTTCGGCGGTTCGGGGCACTGACCCGTTCGGAACGTTGGAAAGAACCCGGCATGAACACACCACTGTTGCACTCCCGGTTGCCGATCGTCGCCGCGCCGATGGCCGGCGGGCCCTCCACGGTCGCTCTTGCGCGCGCTGTCGCATCCGCCGGTGGTTTTCCGTTCCTCGCGGCCGGTTACAAGACGCCCGGCACCCTTGCCGCGGAGATCGACGAGGTCCGTACCTTGGGGGTCGATTTCGGTGTGAACCTGTTCGTCCCGCCGAAGGGCCCGGTGGACGAGGCCGGGTTCGCCGCGTACGCCAAGGAGCTGGAACCGGAGGCCGAGGGGTACGGGCTGGTGTTGGACCCCGTCCCGGTCACCGACGACGACCGGTGGGGCGAGAAACTCGCGCTGCTGACCGAGCACCCGGTGCCGGTGGTGTCGCTGACCTTCGGGCTGCCCGACCGGGCCGACATCGCCGCACTGCAAAAGGTCGGAAGCCGGGTGCTCGTCGGAGTCACAACGCCCGAGGAGGCCCGTCTGGCACGGGATGCAGAGGTGGACGGTCTGGTCGTGCAGGGACCCGACGCAGGCGGGCACAGCGCCACCTTCGACCCCACCCGCACCCCGGACCCGGTCGAGACCGCTTCTCTTGTCCGACAAGTGCTGGGGGTGGTGGACCTGCCGGTGATCGCGGCCGGTGGGGTCGAGGGCCCCGACACGGTACGGCGACTGTTGGATGCGGGGGCGCAGGCCGTCGCGGTCGGCACTTTGCTCCTACGCACCGACGAAGCCGGTACTTCGCCCACCCACAAGCGGGCGCTTTGCGATCCAACGTTCACCGAGACCGTCCTGACCAGGGCGTTCACCGGCCGACCCGCGCGGGCGTTGCGTAACGGGTTCATCGACCGCCACCACGACACGAGTGTGAACGCCTACCCGGCAGTGCATCACCTCACCCGTGCGCTGCGGCAGGCCGCCGGCAAGGCGGGTGACACCGACCGGCTGCACCTGTGGGCCGGGACCGGATGGCGCAACACCACCTCTGGCCCTGCGGCCGACGTCGTCCGTCACCTTGCTGAAGGAACCTGAATCGTGCTCATCGCGGGGTGAGGTGAGCAAGCAACAAGAGCTGTCCGCCCGTGCTCACCGAGGGGATCGCGCCCGGTCCGGTCCTTCTCGGTGTCTCAGCCGATCTTTTCGGCGAGGGCGACGATGATGCCCTCGGGTCCACGTAGGTAGCACAGCCGGTACACCTGCTCGTACTCGACGACCTCGCCGATCAGCTCGCCCCCGTGCTGCTGGGCTCGCGCCACTGCCGTGTCGATGTCGTCGACCTGGAACATGACCGAGCGGTACCCAAGACCGTGTGGTTCGTCCTTGGGCCGGTCAGCACCGACGGCTGCGGGGGAGGTGAACCGTGAGAGTTCGATCCGACCCTGCCCGTCGTGTGTGCGCAGCATGACGATTTCGGTGTGCATGTCCGTCAGGCCCGTGACCTTCTCCGCCCAGGAGCCGCTCACCTCGGTACGGCCCTCGACCTCCATGCCGAGCTCACCGAAGAAGCGGATCATCTCGTCCAGGTCCTCGACGATGAGGCCGATGTGGTCCATGCGTTGGATGCTCATCTCCGCCACTTTAGGGTCATCGGTGTGCGGACACCAGGTTTTACGTGCTTGTGCTGGAGTCCGCGTGGAACTTCTGTCTCCTGCGTGCCCAACCCCCGAGGTCACCCACGAGGCAAGGGGTGTGCGGTGTGTCTTGCTGCCATGCTCATGTGCCCTGAGTGTGGCGGGTCCTCGGCCGGCCGCGGGGCAGCAGGAAACCGGCGACGACGAGCCAGACCAGTGCCCCGAAACGGCCGATCGGGACGAGGAACTGCACAGGCTCGAACACCATGGTCAGGAAGCTCAGTTCCGCGAGTACGGCGATGACCAACCCGGTCCAGGCCAGCGGGGCCGGCAGCAGCCGCAGCAGCAGTGTGGGGACGGCGATGCCTGCGACGAGGAGCCCAAGGCCGAGGACGTGGGCGAATCCGCCGGTGGCAAAGCTCAGGTAGGCAAGAGCGTGGGTGAGTTCGGGGTTTGCGGCCACGGTCGGCTGACTCTGCGTCCAGGTGATGATCGCGGACACGGCGAGCAGAATCGCCGCGGCGGTACCGCCGAATTGACCGATGACCGGACCGGGGACCCGGATACCGAGTCGTTGCTGACGTGCGTAGACGGTGGCGGTGTAGATCCCGAGCGGGATCGCCGAACCCAGCTGCAACATCGAGGCGAAACTGGCGGCGAAACCGTGGTCTGCGAAGAACCCGGCCACGGTTTCGGTGTCCTCGAACGGGGATGTGATGGTGCCGCCGGTGAGGATCGCCATCGAGACCAGGCTGCCGATCAGGAGACCGAGGGAGACCAGGCCGAGGATGCCGGGGTTGGGGCCGCCGGTGGCACGGGCCGGGGCGGTGGTGTGGTTGCTCATCAGGAACTCCTTTGGTTCATACAGA
>DXDP01000348.1 GCA_019115445.1 Candidatus Nocardiopsis merdipullorum | reverse complement strand
TCTTTCGCACAGTCGGCGGTCCGCTGAGTACCGAGTACCGGGAGGAGGAAACGGAATTCTCCTGGTTCCCTCCGGACGATCCGATCCTGCCTTCGGAGCTGGAGACACTCCCGCAGTGGAGTGGTTGCTCCTGCACCGCTTATTGAAGCCCGTCCACCCCCGGAGAAAGGAGAAGTCGTGAAAGACGTCGAAGAGGGGCTGACTCTGGATGAACGCTCAGCCGTGGACTTCGTTGCGGGTCTACGTGTTCAATGGGCGAAAAATGTGTATCCGGCCCTGGTGACAGAAGCCGGGGAAGAGGGCCGTCGTCTGGGGAGCCTGGACCAGGCCTCCGAATTCCTCCGTTCTTTGCGTCTGTATCCGTGGTTCTCCTACCTGGAGCGCCAGCAGCAGAAGATGATGTGGAGGGCGGCCGGAGACACAGTCCTTCGAAGACGTGCGGAACTGCTGGGCGCGCTGGAGGAAGCTTCCACGAACACGGGCGGTGCCTGCCTCGAGCTCGATCCCGAGCTGGTTCTGCCCACCTGGTACACCGACGTCGACATCCACATACAGCCCGGTTCCTTCCACGCCGACGAAGCTTCCGCCTTCATCTACGAACTGGGGGCGCGTGTGGTGATGCTACGTGACAACGACGGCTACAAGTTCCACCGTCTTTTCTGTGAGACCGCGCTACCCGATATCCCTGGTGCCACTCGCGTGGTGGACGTCGGTTGCGGTTTCGGCAAGAGCACCCGACCGCTGGTCGCACGTTACCCCGATGCGGAGGTGGTGGGCGTCGACCTGTCGGCGCCCAACCTGAAGCTGGCCCGGGCCGAAGCCGTCACCGAGGGGTTGCCCATCCGGTTCAAACAGGCTCTGGGTTCGCGTACCGGCCTCGAAGCAGGTTCTGTGGACCTGGTGACCGGAACGATGGTCCTGCACGAGATGCCACGCAAGGAGATCGAAGCGACTCTGCGGGAGGCCGCGCGACTGCTCCGGCCGGGAGGGGTCCTACGCTTCCTGGAATTCTGGCCCACGGGCGACCACCTGCGCGACGCGACCGTCTACGAGCACGCCGAACGCAACAACGAGCCCTATTTCCGAGACTTGTTCGCGACGGACACAGCCGCGGTGTGCGCCGAACTCGGTTTGACCGCGCACGGGTGGGTCCCCTTCGACGAACGTGAGAAGGGGTTGACACCCCGGGGTCGAGAGCCACGAGAAGACTGGCACTTCCCCTGGGCGGTGCTGTGCGCGACCAAGCCCGGCGATGCCGAAGGAGGGCAACAGTGAGCGAGTTCCGTTACCTGGGTGCTGAGGACACGGACACCGTGGTGTCACTCGTGTGGCAGTTGGCTCAGGAGCTGCACGTGACCAGACAGCGTCTGTTGGTCCTGGAGGACGTTCTGGCCGAGTCGGGGGTGTTGGAGGCCGACGCCGTGGAGAGGCACGTTCCGGCAGGCACAACGTCCGACCGGTTGGCGCAGGATCGGGAAGAGCTGCTCAGCCGCCTCGTACGCGTTCTGACCGAGATCGACGACCATCGCGCACCCATGCGTGAGCAGTTCCTCTCCCAGTTGGCGCAGGCCAAGGTGTGAAGAAGGGCAGGGCCTACCTGTCGTCCACGTCTCCTGCGCGGTCCAGTATCCGCAGGACTGCGCGGGAGCGCTGGGCGACCGCCAGGTCGATGAATTCACCATCGACGACAATCGCGGATTGTCCCCGTGCCTCGGCCTCTTCGTAGGCCTGAACGACCCGTCGAGCCTGCTGTACCTCTTCGTCCCCGGGTGTGAAGGCGTTGTGCACCGCTTCCAGCTGTATGGGGTGGATGATCGATTTTCCGAAGAACCCCAAAGCACGCGCGTTTCGTGCGGCTTCGGCCAGGCCCTCGACGTCATGGACGTCGGTGTGCACACAGTCCACAGGCGCAGGCAGGCCCGCAGCACGTGTTTCCAGGACCAGGCGGTTTTGGGCATACAGCAGTGTGTGGGAGGAAGCGGCACCGAGATCGGCCATCAGGTCGGTGGCCCCCAAGGCGAAGCGGGCGACTCGGGGGTGCGCGACCGCGATGTCCACGACCTTGGTCAGGCCCACGGCGGATTCGATCGTGGGGTAGAGCAGGACTCCCTCGGCCTTTGGGCCGAGGGAGTCCAGGAGGTCACCGACGGCCCGGACGCTCTCCGCCGTCTCCACCTTGGGAAGACGTAGGGCCGACAGGGCACGGCGCGCGACTCGCCGCACCTCGTCGAGGTCATATCCCTGCGCGGAACGGTTGACGCGCACATGTAGGTCCGGTCCCCGGAAGCCGATGTCCCTCTCGGAGAGGAAGTCACACACTTCCTGAAGCGCTCGCTTCTTGGCGGAGGGCGCCACCGCGTCCTCCAGGTCGAGAATGACAGCATCCGCAGGGCTTCTTGCTGCCTTACCCATGATCTCGGGCCTGGCACCCGAGGCGTACAGGTAGCTGCGGTGCATGGACCGTTCCGTATGCGAATCACTCATGGAGACCCCCACTGTCGTTCCCCTGAAAGAAAGATCGTTCCGCTAAAAGGAACACTAAAGTGTAGAGTTAGCATAGTCAACGTAAGTACGGGACTTGGATCCCGGAGTTCATGCTCTACAGGAAACGCGGTTCGCGGAGAGGAACGGGACCGCTGCCAAGTCACCCTCTGAGGCATCGCTCCCGGCACACCTGACAGCACACCCCGAGAAGAGCGGAGTAGGACATGCCACACAACGCCACAACAGCACCCTCGAGGGCAGCGATCCACAAGGAGGACTCGCCACCCCCGGCGAGCACCTCCGGCCTCGAACGCGCCATCCGGGTCGTCAACGCCGTCGCGGAGAGCCCATCACCAGGCTCGGGGGTGTCCGCGCTTGCCCGCGAGGTGGACCTGCCCAAGGCGGTTGTCCACCGCATCCTGAAGTCGTTGGTCGGCCAGGAGTTTTTGAAGTTCGACGAGAGCACCAAGCTCTACAGTCTGGGACCCGGTGCGCTCGTGGTGGGCCTGTCGGCCCTGCGCCAGCTCGACGTGCCCGGAATCGCCAAACCTCACCTGCAACATCTGGTGGACGAGACAGGTGAGACCGCGACGCTTTCCATGCGTCAGGGGTGGACCCGTCTCTACATCGACCAGACCCTCTCCCCCCAAGAAGTACGCATGTCGGTGACGATCGGCCGGCATTACAACCTGCACGCCGGTTCCTCTTCGAAGGCGATCCTGGCAGCGATGTCCGAGGAGGAGGTGCACAAGTACCTGACCGCCCATTCCCTGGAAAGGTCGACCGACGCCACCATCGTCGACCGAGCCGAGCTGGAGGCAGAAGTCCGCGTCATCCGTGAGCGCGGCTACGCCATCAGCAGAGGAGAGCGCCAGCCCGACGCCGGAAGTGTGGCATGCGCCATCCACAGACTGGACGGGAACGTGTTCGGCTCGGTCTCGGTGTGCGGGCCCGTCATGCGTTTCGACAGTGCAGCGCAGAGGCGTATCGGCCTCCTGGTGAAGGAAGTCGCTGCACACATATCGGCCTCCATCGGCTACACCCCTTGAGCAAGAGTGGGTCGGTGTTCGTGCGCTCTCCGATGGGCCGCGAAAATCTCGGGTCCCTTGGTTGTCGGTGAGCTTTCGGTCCAGTGCGATTCGAGAGGAATCCCACGACCCCACCGGCACCGAGGAAGGGCTCGTCGGAGCTACGAAAGCCCGGTGGGCCCCTGACGTCGATTCGGGCTCACCGGGCACATCGTGGCCTGCGATCAGGCGTAAGTGGGAAAGCGTTCCCAGACCCGGTGGTGACCGAGCAGGTCGACGATCTCCCTCAGGACGTTCTCACCGTCCTGACCGACGGACACCCCGGGAGCGTCGACGGGGATACCCGCGACGTCGAAGGCCTGCCGGGCACTGCTCAAGGAACCCAGTGGCTTGGCGTGACGGTAGGCCTCGGTGAGCAGGAGCAGAACACGCGGGTCGATGGAGGCTTCGGTGCCCCCGCTCCATGCCTTGGCGTCACGGTTCGCGTAGGCGTCATCGGCCTGATCGGGCACCCCGGCCACGATCAGCGCGTCGAACTCGATGGACCGAGCAGTGACGAAGGTGCGCTGCACGACGACGGGATCGTCGCTGTCCGCACCGATCTTGCCCCCGGTGGGTGCGACCACGAGTGGCACCATGTCACCTTCGAAGATCTTGTCCCGAAGGGCGCGAACCACGGACAGGTCGGAGCTGTCGTCGGCGACGATGCCGATGATGCGTCCCTTGGTCGGCCATTTCTTGCCCACCTGCGAAAGCGCCGGGCTGGGCCGAACGTCGGGAAGCTCGCCCGTGGCCTCGGGGACCGGAAGACCGAGCCCCTCGGCCACCTGCTCACACAGGTAGGGGTCGACATCGGCCAGTACCTTCAGGGTGCGTTCCTTGACCGCGTTCTCGTAACACTTTCCGAGTTCGAAGACGAAGGCGGCGATGGTGTGTTCGCGTTCGACCGCCGACATGCTGAGCCAGAAGAGCCTGGGCTGGCTGAAGTGGTCGGCGAACGACTCGGGGGCCTCTCGCACCTTCTTTGCGGCTTCGACCTGGGTGGGAACCTCGACGTACCCGCCCTCGTCCTCACCGGCGAAGAAGGGGCATCCACCGTCCAGGCTGTTGGGCTTGTACGGGGCGGCACCCTTGTGCACGGCGGTCTGGTGCATGCCGTCACGCAGCATGTCGTTGACGGGTGCGTGCGGACGGTTGATCGGCAGCTGGGCGAAGTTGGGTCCGCCGAGCCGCATGAGCTGGGTGTCCAGGTAGGAGAACAGCCGTCCGGCCAGCAGTGGGTCATCGGTGACGTCGATTCCGGGCACCAGGTGACCGGGGTGGAAGGCGACCTGCTCGGTCTCGGCGAAGAAGTTGGACGTGTTGGCGTTGAGGGTGAGCAGGCCGATCGGCTGTACCGGCGCCAGTTCCTCGGGGACGATCTTGGTCGAGTCCAGCAGGTCGATGCCCTCGAAGGTCTGTTCCGGGGTGTCGGGGAAGGTCTGGATCCCCAGTTCCCACTCCGGGTGTGCGCCCGCCTCGATCGCATCGGCCAGGTCACGGCGGTGGAAGTCAGGGTCGGCCCCACCGATGATCTGCGCCTCCTCCCACACCAGGGAGTGCACGCCCGCCTTGGGTTTCCAGTGGAACTTGACCAGGGTGGTCTCACCTCGGTCGTTGACCAAACGCCAGGTGTGGACGGCAAAGCCTTCCATCATCCGGTAGGAACGCGGGATGCCACGGTCGGCCATGAACCACATCGTGTGATGCAGTGCCTCGGTGTGCAGGGACATGAAGTCCCAGAAGGTGTCGTGCGCGCTCTGCGCCTGGGGGATCTCCCGGTCCGGGTGTGGCTTGACCGCGTGCACGACGTCGGGGAACTTGATCCCGTCCTGGATGAAGAACACCCCGATGTTGTTGGCGACCAGGTCGTAAACACCCTCGGAGGTGTAGAACTTGGTGGCAAAACCGCGGGTGTC
>DXDP01000347.1 GCA_019115445.1 Candidatus Nocardiopsis merdipullorum | reverse complement strand
GGTGGATTGTAGGAAGGGCTGCCCCAGGCACTGCGGACGGCGGCACGGCTGAGGTAGAGCAACTTCTGGGCTCGGGTGAGACCGACGTATGCCAGGCGTCGTTCCTCCTCCAGTTGTTGCTTGTCCCCCAGAGTGCGGGTGTGTGGGAAGACCCCGTCCTCCATACCGGTGAGGAAGACCACGGGAAACTCCAGGCCCTTGGCGGCGTGCAGGGTCATGAGGGTGACCACACCGCCTTCGTCGTCCTCGTCGGGGATCTGGTCGGTGTCGGCCACCAGGGAGATACGTTCCAGGAAGTCCACCAGGGTGGGTTCACCCGGCGCCGGCCCTGTTCGCTCTTCCTCTTCGGTTCCTTCTTCCCCGGCCTCTTCTTCCTCCACGAGCGCGGCGAAGGTGTTCTCGAACTCACGAGCGACGTCGACGAACTCCTCGAGGTTCTCCACCCGGGTCTCGTCCTGGATGTCCTTGGACTCGGTCAGTTCCGCGAGGTAGCCGGTGCGGGCGAGAACCGCCTCGACCACCTCCGCGGGAGTTGCCGAGGAGACGAATTCGGTGAGTTCGTCGATGAGGTCCGTGAAGTTGTGGATCGCCTTGGCCGACCGGGCCGCGATGCCGGGTGCGTCGTCGACGCGGCGCAGTGCCTGGGCGAAGGTGATGCGGTCGCGAGCGGCCAGGAGTTCGACGGCTTCCTCTGCGCGAGCACCGATACCTCGTTTGGGCACGTTGAGAATACGCCGCAAACTGACGGTGTCCTCGGGGTTGGCCAGCACCCGGAGGTATGCGAGGATGTCCCGGATCTCCTTGCGTTCGTAGAAACGAACCCCGCCGACGATCTTGTACGGCAACCCGGTGCGGATGAACACGTCCTCGAAGACACGGGACTGGGCGTTGGTCCGGTAGAACACCGCCACCTGCCCGGGGGTGAGTTCTCCCTCGTCGGTGAGACGGTCGATCTCGTCGACGACGAACACGGCCTCCTCGTGCTCGTCGTCGGCGACGTAGCCGACCAAGGGGGCGCCCTCACCCTGCTGCGACCACAGGTTCTTGGCGGGGCGGCCCTCGTTTCGGTCGATGATGGCGTTGGCCGCCGACAGGATGGTCTGGGTGGAACGGTAGTTCTGCTCCAGCAGGATCGTTCGAGCGTTCGGGAAGTCGTGCCCGAACTCCAGGATGTTACGGATCGTCGCACCGCGGAACGCGTAGATGGACTGGTCGGCGTCGCCGACCACGCACAGTTCCGAGGGTGGGACGACGGCGCTGTCGGGGTCCTCGTCGGTGCCGACGAGTTCGCGGATGAGCACGTACTGGGCGTGGTTGGTGTCCTGGTACTCGTCGACCAACACGTGCCGGAACCGGCGCCTGTAGTGTTCGGCCACGTCCGGGAAGGCCTGCATCAGGTTGACGGTGACCATGATGAGGTCGTCGAAGTCCATGGCGCCGGCCTCGTGCAGGCGGCGCTGGTAGAGCTGGTAGGCCTCGGCGAGCCTCTTCTCCTGCTCGGTCTGTGCCTGTTCGGCGAAGGTTTCTTGGTCGACGAGTTCGTTCTTGAGGTTGGACACCTGGGCGGAGAAGGACCGGGGTGGGAACCGCTTGGGTTCCAGGTCCAGCTCCTTGCAGACCAGTTGCATGAGGCGCTGGGAGTCGGCGGCGTCGTAGATGGTGAAGCTGCTCGGGTAGCCGAGCCGGTGGCCTTCGCGGCGCAGGATCCGTACGCACGCGGCGTGGAAGGTCATCGTCCACATGGTGTTGGCGGCACGGGCACCCAGCAGCGACTGGATGCGCTCCTTCATCTCCGCCGCGGCCTTGTTGGTGAAGGTGATCGCGAGGATCTCCCCGGGCCGTACGCCACGTGCGGCCATGAGGTGGGCGATGCGGTGGGTGAGGACACGGGTCTTGCCCGAGCCTGCACCCGCCACGATCAGGAGCGGACTGCCGCTGTGCGTGACGGCGTCGCGCTGGGGACCGTTCAGACCTTCGAGAAGCTGCTCTTGAGAGGACACGGACCCCAGGCTACGGGTGCTCGGGGACAGACGGGCACCGTCCACGAAGTGGAGGATGGGGGCGCAAGCGTCGAAGGTTCTCGTGCGATCGCTGTCCGAGCACGGGTCGAGACGGGGTGGAAGGAGCAAGACCCACACGGACTAAGCTGATTCGTTCAGGCCCGCGAACCGGGCCGGTATCTCTTTTTGGGGAGGTTCCTTGACCACACGTGTGTTCGTCGACTGCGATCCCGGTATCGACGACGCTGTCGCGCTCGCGTACTTGTCTGCGCGTTCGGACGTGGAGATCGCCGGTGTCGGGGCAGTGTTCGGCAACAGCGGGGTCGAGGTCACCACGGACAACGCTCTACGTCTTCTGGAGTTGTACGGTCGTCCGGAAGTACCGGTGGCGTGGGGAGCTTCCCGGCCGCTGGTGCAGCCACCACGCCTGGCCCCGCACGTACACGGGGCGAACGGCCTGGGCGGTGTGGAGTTGCCCGCGCCGGCCGGCAAACCGTGTGAGGAATCCGCGGCGGAGCTGCTGGTACGGCTGGCCCGGGAGACCCCGGGTGAGTTGGATGTTCTGGCGGTGGGTCCGCTCACCAACCTGGCGCTGGCCCTTGCCCTGGAACCACGCCTGCCGGACCTGGTGCGTCGTCTGGTGGTCATGGGTGGTGCGGTACGTGATCCCGGGAACGTGGGGCCGCACGCCGAGGCCAATGTCGCCAACGACCCCGAGGCCGCCGAGGTGGTGTTCGAGGCCGGTTTCACCCTGGATCTGGTCGCGTTGGACGTGACGATGCGCACGGTCGCCACGGCGGAGTGGTTGACGGAGCTGTCGCGGGTGCCGGGTGAGCGGGCCGAGCGCACGTCGGAGTTCCTCGCCTTCTACTCGGACTTCTACACGGAGATCCTCGGCGAGCGACAGTGCGCGATGCACGACCCCTTGGCCGCGGCCGTCCTCGTCGATCCGCACCTGGTGGAAGGTTCCTACCGGACACCGATACGGGTCGAGTTGAACGGTACGTTCACGCGCGGCATGACCGTGGCCGACCTACGGCCACGCCCGAGCAAGGACGAACGGCACCCGGTCCGGGTGATCACCGATGTGGCCGAGGCGGACTTCCTCGGGCGGATGCTCGACTCTCTTCGCTGAGCGGACCCCTCACACCAGCCGTCGGGCTGTGGCCCAGCGGCTGAGTTCGTGCCGGTTGGACAGCTGGAGCTTGCGCAACACCGAGGACACGTGTGTCTCGACGGTCTTGACGGAGATGAACAACTCCTTGGCCACTTCCTTGTAGGCGTAGCCACGGGCGATGTGACGCAGGACCTCACGTTCGCGCTGGGTGAGGCGGTCCAGTTCGGGGTCGACCGGTGGGGCATCGGTCGCGGAGAACGCGTCCAGGACGAAACCGGCCAGTCGCGGAGAAAAGACCGCGTCACCATCGGCCACCCGCACGATGGCGTTGGCCAACTCCTTGCCGGAGATGGTCTTGGTGACGTATCCGCGGGCCCCACCTCGCACGATGCCGATGACGTCCTCGGCCGCGTCGGAGACCGACAGCGCGAGGAAGCGGATCCGGGGGTACTGGGCCAGGACACGGCGCAGCACCTCCACGCCCCCACCGCCGGGCAGGTGGACGTCGAGAAGGACCAGATCGGGCTGTTTTTCCGAGATCACGTGCACGGCGCTGTCGACGTCACCGGCCTCGCCCAGGACTTCGACGGAGTCACCGAGTTCGCCGCGCACCCCGCTGCGGAACAAGCGGTGGTCGTCCACGATCACGACCCGGGGGACCGCGTCTCCGTCGCTGAAGGTCGTGCTGTTCGTACTGTCGTCTTCCACATCTGGAGTTTACCCACCCGGCCTCGGGGGCCGGTAGTGGTCCCGGGCCGGTGTCCGGTTCCGGTCGTGCCTCACATCTGCGGGATCCTGGGCATCCGCAGTTGTACCTCGGTGCCTTCCCCGGGTTCGGTGCGGATGCGTGCGCCCCCACCGTGGCGTTCCATACGGCCGATGATGGATCCGCGCACGCCCATGCGGTCCTGCGGGATGGCGTCGAGGTCGAAGCCGACGCCGCGATCACGTACGAACACGAAGGCTTCTTCCTCCTCGACCTCGCCGAACACGGCGATGGTGTCGGCATCGGAGTACTTGGAGGCGTTGACCATGGCTTCTCGTGCGGCGCGCAGCATGGCGCTGAGTCCGTCGTCGATGTCGCAGTCACCGACACAGACCACTTCGATGGGGACGCCGTGTTCCTCCTCCACTTCTGCGGCCACCCGTTCCAGCCCGGGACGGACGGTGGTCTCGGCGTCGGCGGGTCGTTGGTAGAGCCAACTGCGCAGGGCGCGTTCCTGGACACGTGCCAGACGCTGTACCTCGCGCGGGTCCTCCGCGCGTCGCTGGATGAGGGTGAGTGTGTGCAGCACGGAGTCGTGGATGTGGGCGGCCAGTTCGGCGCGCTCGGCGTTGCGGATGCGTTCACGACGTTCCTGGTCGCGTTCGCGGACCAGGCCGATGATCCACGGTGCGGCGACCAGTCCGATGCCGGCGAGGATCGTGAAGGCGAAGGTCAACCCGGCGCGGGCGTTTTGCAGCTGTTCCTGGAAGAGCAGGAACCCTGCGACTCCGACGACGATGAGAAGGACCCCGACACCGGTGCGCATCAGCCCCTTGGAGCCGGGGCGGTGCACGGTGGAGGAGACCCATGCGTCACGTTGAGCGGGGTTGGCCTGTTGCCAGAGGATGACGGCACCGAGTGCGCCGAAGACCACGAACCACAGCAGTGGGTCGAAGACGCCCCCGAACAGCAGGAAGAGGAAGCCAAGTCCAAGGGCCAGACCGGTGTAGGCGATCAGTTGGGAGACGTCACGGCCCTTTCGGCGGTGATCGTCCTCGAGATGTTCCGTCTTTTCCCGGTCGAGTTCCTCCTCGGGGACGAAGAGGTACAGGGCGAGGTAGATGGCCACACCGATACCGCCGACGGACAGGGCCATGAAGGCGAGTCGGACGACGACGGGGTCGATCCCGAGGTGGCGAGCCAGCCCGGAGGCGACCCCGCCGAGGAGTCTGCCCTGGACCGTCCGGGTGAGCCGTGGGGGCTCCACGGCTGTTTCCACCACTGCCCGATCACCGCTTCCTGGTGTGTACGACGTCGTGCGGGACGCACCGATTCTTCCGTGTGCCATTCCAGGATGCCCCCTGCGTGGGTGTGGGACATCGGGGAAGTGGCCCTGGCCGGTCCCTGGCCCAGGTCAGGGTGTGTTCAGGGTCGTCCCGGATGGTGACGAGGACCTGTGCAGGTGACCATGGGGGTATGAGGAGAGTGCGGTGAGTGACCATGAGTGATGGCCCGGGGGGCCAGGGCCCGGTCGGTGAGGAGCCCTCGGCTCTCGACCCTGAGCCCGGGTACGACAAGGGCTCCGCCCGTCCGACGCAGGACATGATCGGCGCGGACCTGCGCAAGGGGGATCCCGATCATCGGGTCCTTGCGGGTGTGTGCACGGGGCTCGGCAGGTACACGGGTGTCGATCCGATCGCGTGGCGCACCGCGTTCATGTTGACGGCGTTCGCCGGTGCGGTCGGGGTGTTGTTGTACATCACCTCGTGGATGC
>DXDP01000346.1 GCA_019115445.1 Candidatus Nocardiopsis merdipullorum | reverse complement strand
ATCGCCATGGTCGGCGTCGTCGTGTACATGGTGGCCGACTCGCGCGCCTACGCTTCTGTGCCCGAGTCCTGTGACGAGATCTTCCCCGAGGACGTCTTCACAGAGGTGGCCGATGGCCGGCGTATCGACATCACCGGGGAGTACGACGATTCCGGGGACATGCACGAGTACGGGAACCTGGACTGCTCGATCCTGTTCGACGAGCCGGAGAACTCCCTCGATCATTTCGTCACGATCCAGGGGGAGATCCACGAACCGGAAACCGAGGAGTTCGAGGAGCAGCTCGAGGAAATGCAAGAGGGCCTGGAAGATCTGGAGGCCGAGCTGCCCCCCGGTGAACCCGGTACTGTCGACGACGATCTTCTGGCACTGGGGCCCGCTGAAGAGGAGATCGTGTGGCAGCAGATCTCCCCGGGAGACACCGGGGTCCTGGTCAGCTTCCTCACCTCGGGCTCGGGGTCGGGATCCGGTGCTCCGCAGATCTCGACCGCTGTTTACCGGGACATCAACGCCTTCGTGGCGGTCACTGTCAGCACCCCGGCGAGGTCCTTCGAGTGGGAGGAGACCGCTGACATGACGGAGAGCCTGGTCAAGGACGTCTCTCGGGCGTTCTCCAGTGCGGCGGAGCGCCTGTGAAGTATCGAATCACGACCAGCCCTGTGAGGAGGTGGGGCCGTGGTTCCGCCCCGGCGGAACACCGGGGTGTCTCGCGGCCACGACACCGATGAGCGGATATCCCCTTGATGACGGAGCATTCCCAGGACGCCCCGGCGAGCAACCGTTCCCCGGCCGACCGGGTGATGGGTCTCCCCACGTCCCCCAGGACGGGCAACCCCACGGGGCCGGTCACCACGTAGGGCGACAACCGTGGCAGCCCGAGGGCCAGTACGGCCAGTACGGCACGCAGCAGGCGGGTGGACAACACGTGCCGCCGGGTCGGCCCGGGTTCGCCCCACCACCGCCCGGTCCGCCCGGCCGACCACCGGGACCAGGCATGCCCGGTCCGCCCGTTCCACCTCGGAACACGGGTGTACGCGCCCTCCTCGTCGGCGTCTCCATCGCCGTGGTCGTCCTTCTCGTCGCGGGTGGCCTGGTGGTGTGGAACCTCGTCGGCGGTCGCCCCTACGCCTCACTGCCGACCTGTCGTCAGTTGCTCAACGACATCGTCGACGACTTCCCGCACGCCGAGAGTCTCCGGGTCGAGGGTGAGTACCTCGACCACGACGAATACATCGACGAGTACGAGTACACGGAGGAAGGTGACCTGGAAGGGATCGAAGGCGTCCTGACGTGCAGCACCGAGGAGACCGCCGACACCGAGGAGAACAACGGGGACCGGTCCTTCGACCCTTCGCTGCGGGTCAACGTCACCCTCTACGACGCCGAGGACGAACGTGTCATGGAGGACCTGCGTACCGACACCGAAGAACTCATCGAAGACCTCGAGGACGGAGACTGGTGGGGTGAGGAGCTCGACGAGTTCGAATTCATCGACTGGACCGAACTCACCACCGGTGACGGAGGCAACGCCGTACTCTACGAGACGGATTACAATGAGGACATGAGCTCGGCCTCTGCCACTTTCCTCACCGCCAACGCGACGGTGAACATCAGCTACTCGCTGGAGGGTCGTTATGACGAACAAGAGGAGTTCGAGTTCATGACTTCCTTCAGCGAGCAACTGAAACGTCAGCTCGACAAGGAGGCCGACCGGGGCTGAGGAATCCCTGCCCCGATGGTCACCGGGTGGGCGAGGGAATGAGCTTGCCGGGGTTGAGGACCCCCTCCGGGTCAAGAGTGGCCTTGACCGCACGCAACACGTCCCCGCCCAACGGTCCGACCTCCTCGACCATCCACGGTCGATGATCGGCACCGACCGCGTGATGGTGCGAGATCGTCCCCCCGTGCGCCACGATCGCGTCGGAGGCGGCGCGCTTGGCACGGTCCCAACGCGCCCACGGATCCGCTCCGGCGGCGGTGGCCACGGTGAAGTACAAAGAGGCGCCGGTCGGATAGGTGTGGGAGACGTGGCACATCACCACGACCCCGCCCTCGTCCCCCTCCAGGGCCTCGGTGAGTGCGTCCCGTACGGCCGTGTACAGGGATTGCAGATCCGTCCAGTTCGTGGCGGTCTCCAGCGTCTCGGCGAGGATTCCGGCGGAGAGCAGGGTGTCCCGCAGGTAGGGCGAGGAGAAGCGATTCTTGCGCCAGTGCGCCACCGGCGCCGGGCCGTGTGGTGTGCCACCCGCGGCGATCATGACCTCGCGTACCGCGGCCGCGCGGGCCTCCACCTCCTCGCCCCTTCCCTCGAAGCCGAGTACCGCCTGGCAACCCGGGGTCGCTTCCTGCCCGGCCATGGCCGCACCCACGAAGGTCTCCGTCTCGTCCAGTACACGCGCCATGGTGGGACGGGTGTCGGACTGTGCCAGTTCACGCAGCGCCGTCGTGCCCGTGGCCCAGTCCGGGAACGACCAGGCCTCGTCCAGGGTCCGTTCGGGGAGTTCACGCACACGGAGCTTCACCTCGGTGATGACACCGAGGGTCCCCTCGGACCCCAGGAACAGTTGTCGAAGATCGGGGCCTGCGGCCGAGGCCGGGGCCCCACCCAGCTCCATCGTGCCGTGCGGGGTGGCGGCGCGCAGCGACACCACCATGTCCTCGAAGCGGCCGTACCCGGACGAGGCCTGCCCGCTGGAGCGGGTCGCCGCGTACCCGCCGATGGAGGCGTACTCGTGGCTTTGCGGTAGGTGCCCCAGGGTGTAGCCCCTCGCGGACAAGAGTTCCTCGGCACGGGGGCCGCGCACCCCGGCCTCCAGGACGGCGGTCAGCGAGACGGGGTCGAAGGACACGAGCCGGTCCAGGCGGCGCAGATCGAGTGTGATCACCGCGGAGAACCCGTCTCGCACCGGTGTCACCCCGCCCACGACGCTCGTGCCCCCACCGAAGGGGACCACGGCGATCCGCTCGGCCGAACACACCTCCAGAAGGCGCTGTACCTGATCGTGGTCGGCGGGCAGGACCACCGCGTCCGGGGCGGAATCGGCCTTGCCCGCACGGCGCAGCAGCAGGTCGGGGGTGCTCTTTCCTCCGCTGCGGCGCAGCCGGACGGCGTCGTCGGTACGGACGTGTTCGGCGCCGACCACGGCCACCAACGCTTCTCGCAGGTGTTCGGTCAACCGGGACGGGGGCAGTTCCACCTGTTCCTCGGGGACCGGTGGCATGTCCCGGAGTTCGGCGTTCAGGGTCTGGGAGACGAGGTCACGCAGCCCCGGGTCGAGGGAGGTGGCCCGTTCGGGGTCGCCCCAGGCGTACCAGTTCATCTCGGGTGCACTGGCGGGGCCGCCCGACGGGGGAGGTGTGGTGTCGTTGTGAGTCATGCTCTACAGTTTTACATATGTCGTCAAAGTGTAACGCAGAGGATCTGATCCTGGACGCCACTCGTGCCTGCGTCGAAGCCTTCGGTGTTCGCCGCACCACACTCACCGACGTCGCACGTCGGGCCGGGGTCAGCCGCCCCACGGTCTACCGGCGCTGGCCCGACGTCACCGCCCTGGTGGCCGACCTGCTCACCCGAGAACTACGCACACTCCTCCTCGAGGAGGAAACGGCCGCAAAGGACGACCTCCTGGGGGAGAACACCCGGGTACGCCTGGTCCGGCACGCGGCCGGGGTCGCCCGGGGCCTGCTCTCGCACCCTCTTTACACACGAATCGTCGACACCGAGCCCGAACTCATGGCGACCTACACCTTCCACAGGCTCGGCACCAGCCACCGGATGGCCCTCGACATCGTCGAGGCGATCGTCACCGAGGGGCAGGAGGACGGTTCGATCCGCACCGGTGCACCCGAGGCACTGGCCCGCGTCGTACTGGTCACCGTGCAGGGCACCGTCACCTCCCGGCGCCTGTACACGGACGTGTTCGACGAAGAAGAACTCATCGGCGAACTCGCCGTACTCCTCGACGGCTACCTCGCCCCACGCAACACCTGAGTGACCCACCACCCCGTCTCGAACACCGCCCCAGGAAAGGACTCACCATGCCCGCCACCGTCCCCGCAGCCTCTTCCCTGAACGCAGGCCGGCGTGCCACCGACCTCGCCGCACTGAAGAACGATCCACGGGTGGACGTCCTGGTGATCGGAGCCGGGGTCACCGGCGCGGGAGCGGCCCTGGACGCCGCCTCCCGCGGCCTGTCCACGGTGCTGGTGGAACGGGACGACCTGGCCTTCGGTACCAGCCGGTGGAGCTCCAAACTCGTCCACGGTGGGCTGCGCTACCTGGCCAAGGGACAGCTCGGCATCGCCTACGAGAGCGCCCGTGAACGCGACCTGCTCATGCGGGTCACCGCACCACACCTGGTACGGCCGCTGCCCATGGTCATCCCGATCCACCGGGACATGGGTGCACTTCGC
>DXDP01000345.1 GCA_019115445.1 Candidatus Nocardiopsis merdipullorum | reverse complement strand
AAGCGGTGGCCCCGGCCAGGGAAAAGACGGTGACAGGTATTTCTGTGCCGTCCTGGGAACGTGACCGCAGTACGGTGCGTTCCACCTCGGGCAGGGAGTGCTGGACGGACGTGGAGGGGGTTTCGGCCCCTTCGGCCGGCCAGGGGCAAGGGCGCGTCCGGCCGGGTGCAAGCTTCAGGACGTGCTGCTGCGTGGCCACATCGGCATAGTCGAGGAACACCGTGCCGTCGGGGGTGGCCTCGAGGCCGGAGACCATGCCCTCACCCGGTAGACCGATCTCGTACAGAAGGCTTCCGTCCCGAGCGTCGTACACGGTTGTGCTGCTGATACCCAACCGTGTGTGGCAGACCAGAAGGGCGGTTCCCCGACCGTCGAGGGTGAACGGGACGAACGCATCAAGAGTGGTCCGGGAAGATTCCGGAACGATCTCGCGCCAGTACCGGGGTTCCGGCTCGGACGGATCGACCGAGCAGATCCGTCTGCGAGGTGCCCCCCATGTGGTACGTAGGTACAGCAGACCGTTCGGGCCCGGCCGTACCTCCGTCTCGGCGTCGATGCCTTCCTGAAGAGGACGCAGGTGGGGCTGTTTCCAACACCCGCGGGAAAGGTCGGCCAACCACAGGTCGGTACGGTGCCCGGTGCCGTGGCTCTCGGTGATCAGCAACCACCGATCGTTCAGCACACGCACCCCGGGTACGGTCCCGGGTTCGGTACAGGCGTGTACGAGCGTGTCGGTGCCGCAGGCGACCCGGTGCAGCCACACACCACGGACTCCGCGCTCTCCGTCGCGCCGTACGTAGTAGAAGTGCAAAGAGCCGTCCGAACCCGTTCGGTGGGGATACGGTTTTTCGTACACGGTCGGGACCCAGGCCACGTGTGAGTAGCGCACACCGTGGACGGTCGGACCGAGCTGTGTTCCGGTGTCGGTGCGCAGTACTCGCAAGGTGCCGCGCTCCACACCGCCCGAGGAGGTCTGTACGGCCGTCAGATGCCCGTCAGGGCTCGGCTCCCAGGAATCCAGGGTGGTACGCCCCGAGGGGTCCTCACGGACCGGGTCGTAAACCGTGTGCGAGGTGGCCTTGCCGTGCTCGGGCAGACTCACGAGCCGGGGATGCTCCCCGCCGGCCGGCCGCACGGTTGCGAACAACCGGCCGGGGCGGTGCCGTGGTGTGGTCCACAGGTCGGTGTGGACGAGGGTGGCGATGCGTTCGGCCAGCAGGGTACGCATCGGCCAGGTCATGGCCTCACGCTCGTACTCACGGTCTCGCTCCTCCAACCAGCGCACGGTCTTGGGGGAGTCCGCTTTCTCCAGCCAGCGGTAGGGGTCGGGTACGGCACGTCCGTGCAAGGTGTCCACGACCGAGAGCGGATCGGGGACATGGGTGGCATCGAGAGGTCGGTTGCTCACCCTCACATCGTTGAGGTGAGCGGGCGGGGGGTCAATACACAGGTGCCTTACCCAAAGTCACCACAATGTCGCTCCAAGGACAGGTTTGGGGCCTGTGTCGAAGGTGGAAAAGCGCCCGGTTCGGCAGCGGGAGCCGCTGCCGAACCGGGCGCCGGGGGAGGGGGAGGGGCCCAACGTACGGGCCGGATGGATCAGGAGTCGGAGCTGCCGATGGCCAGTCCGCTCTGAGAGTCGAAGAAGTGCAGCTGGGTGACGTCCACCCCCAGGTTGATCTGCGTACCGGGCTTGACCTTGCTGCGCGGGCTCACCCGGGCGGTGAACAGCGAGCGGTCGGCGCTCAGGGGCAGGGCACCGTCTGCGTTTTCCTCTTCCCCCGAGGCGTCCTGGGCCAGAGCCGTGGCGTCCTCGTGGCGCACCGGCGGGGCGTCGATGCCGAAGATCACGTTGATCTCGGTGCCCAGTTCCTCGGTGACCTCGGCGGTCACTTCGATGCGCGGCTGGTCGGAGCCGTCGAAGTCGGCGTCGTTGAAGTCCGAGGGACGGATGCCGAGGATGAGCGAGCTGCCCATGTAGTCACGCAGCCCCGGACGGGAATCGAGGAAGCTTCCCGGGACGGGGATCTTGTGCTCGGCGAACTTGAGCACCCCGCCATCACCGTCGCTGGTCAGCTCGGCGTCGACGAAGTTCATGGCAGGCGATCCGATGAACCCGGCCACGAACAGGTTGACGGGGGAGTCGAACAGACGCTTGGGGGTGTCGACCTGCTGGAGGCGGCCGTCCCGCAGCACCGCGACCCGATCCCCCAGGGTCATCGCCTCGACCTGGTCATGGGTGACGTAGACGGTGGTCACGCCGAGACGCTCGTGCAACTGGTTGAGGGAGGCACGCATCTGGACCCGGAGTTTGGCGTCCAGGTTGGACAGCGGTTCGTCCATGAGGAAGGCGCGCGGCTCACGCACGATGGCGCGACCCATCGCCACACGCTGACGCTGACCACCGGAGAGCGCACCGGGCTTGCGTTTGAGGTAGGGCTCCAACCCGAGCATCTCTGCGGCCTCGGCGACACGGCGAGTGATCTCGGCCTTGGAGACCTTGCGCAACTTCAAGCCGAAGGCGAGGTTCTGCTCGACGCTCATGTGGGGGTAGAGGGCGTAGTTCTGGAAGACCATCGCGATGTCACGGTCCTTCGGGGGACGGTCGTTGACGACCTCGTCACCGATGGCCAGGGTGCCGTCGGTGATCTCCTCCAGGCCGGCGATCATGCGAAGCGCGGTCGATTTACCGCACCCCGAAGGCCCGACGAGCACCATGAACTCGCCGTCGTTGATACGTAGGTCCAGGTTGTCGACGGCTTTGACGTTGCCGCTGTAGATCTTGTCGACGCCCTCGAGGACGATTTCCGCCATGGTGCTTCCTCCTGGGTCGGGGCGATGGGAGAGGTCCGTGGCTGTTCAGAACCTCACCGACCGCCGGGCGTTTCGATACTGATCGAAACTGGCTTGTTTCTTGATCACATCAGACAGGATCCTGATCAAAATGTCCATAGTTGAGAAGATGTCGATCCGGTTGCGAACCCAAGAAAGGGCAGGGTTTGCTCAACTGGCGTGCCGATCACAGGTGCGTTAGCCTGTCCAACGGTTCTCCGGCCACTCCCTTTCCGGCGCACCGCACGACAGCCACGACACGGCTTCGGGGTTGAGGCAACGGGTGGGGGAGTCTGGGTAACCTGACGACCAGTCCAGCACTGGACGGACCGGTTGAGCGGCCCCACTCGTCCGAGCCGACGCTGTATCACGCACCAGGTACAGCCGGGGTCGGGTGAGGTGTGGAGTGACGCGACCGGGCGGGGGGTTGGACCCGGAAAAGGCCCGAACATCCAGTAGACAACGGTCTTTCGAGCTCGCCGCCGGCGGGACGGAGCCGGTCCGAAGGGTGCTCGGGCCTTTTCCGCGCCCCCCAACAACCCCATACGCTTGGCTCATCAACCTCGCCAGCCGGATGAACCGGACAAGCCAGCCGAAAGCGAGCCCTCAGTGGTAGCCGAGCACACCGGGGCGGACACCGCCAGTGACATCGGGCAGGTCCCGGCGACGGGGGCCGACGCCCCGCGCCGAGGTGGACGATTTGCTGTCATCGCACCAGGACACCGCTGGGGACGCCACGATCTGCTGTGGCGATGTGCTGCCGCACTCGGCTCGGGCCTGGCCCAGTTGCTGGCCCTTCCGCCCCACGACCTGTGGTGGCTGGGCCCGCTCAGTGCGGCACTGTTGGTATGTGCGGTGGCAGGGACCCGAATGCGCCGGGCCGCCTGGCTCGGGGCCCTGGCGGGGGCCTCCCTCATGGTCCCGCTCGTTCAATGGCAGGACATCTTCGGTGTCGACGTGTGGCTGCTCATCGCAGCTGCCGAGACCGTCTACTTCCTTCCCATGGCCATGGGTGTGACCCTGGTCACCCGCCTGCCCGGCTGGCCGCTGTGGACCGCCGCTCTGTGGGTGGGCCAGGAGGCACTACGTGCCCGTTGGCCCCTGGGCGGCTTTCCCTGGGGCAAACTCGCCTTCGCCCAACCCGACACACTCTTTGCCGGCTACGCCGCGTTGGGCTCCTCGGCGCTGGTCTCCCTCGCGGTCGCCCTCACCGGGGGCCTCCTGCTGTGGAGCGTGCTGCGTGCGGTCCACGCCAAAGGTCGGGACCTGGCATGGGCCGGTGCGGGGCTGGTCGTGAGCGCCGCGATCATGGTCGGGGGCACGCTCGCTCCCAAGATCGGAAGTCCCACACCCACCGAGACCGTCACCGTGGGCATGGTGCAGGGCAACGTCCCCAACGTCGGGGAAATGTCGATCCTCGGCGAACGCATGCAGGTTCTCAACAATCACGCCGACGGTGTCCACGAACTCGCCGAGGCCGTACGCGCCGGGGAGCAACCTCGGCCCGACATGGTGTTGCTTCCCGAGAACGCCAGCGACATCGACCCGTTCCGCGACAAGGCGGCCGAGGAGATCATCTCCGAGGCCGCCGAGGACATCGGGGTTCCTCTGCTGTGGGGGTTGAGCCGCTTCAACGACGACGGGACCCGTCACGTGCAGAGCGTGGTGTGGGACCCCGACACCGGACCCGGTGAGCATTACAACAAGCGCTACCTCGTCCCCTTCGGTGAATACATCCCCTACCGAGACTTCTTCACCCAGTTCGTGGAACGTCTGGAGCAAGTCGGCTCCGACGCCCTGCCCGGTACCGAACCGGGGGCAGTGGACGTGGACGACACCACCCTGGCGGTCGGTATCTGTTTCGACGTTGCCTTCGACGAACCGGTCCGTGATGCCGTGGCCGAGGGCGGAGAGATCATCGTGATCCCCACCAACAACGCCAACTACAACTTCACCGGCCAGACCGACCAACAATTGGCCATCACCCAGTTGCGTGCCGTCGAACACGGGCGCCCTGCCGTGGTGGTGTCCACCAGCGGTGTCAGCGCCGTCGTCGAGAGCGACGGCTCGGTGACCCACCGATCCCCGGAGGCCGAGGCGGACATCCACGTGGCCGAGGTGGAAGGCGTCGACGGACCGACCGTCGCCACCCGCATGGGCGCCGCACCCGAGACGGCCCTCACCGGCCTGGGACTGGCGGCAGTGCTCGTGGCGGTTGTGAGCAGGAGACGATCCAGGCCGACCAACATCTCGGACAGGGAACCCTCGGGCCCCCGAAAACGTTGACGCCTGTAGGGACTCCACCCGGCCCACCGGAGATTGGATGGTTGGCACGATGCCGTTGCTGACAGTGCTGATGTTGATGGCACTGCCGTTCCTCGAAGTGTGGCTGATGATCGTGATCGGAAGCCAGGTCGGTGCCCTGTGGACGGTGGCTGCCCTGGTCTCCCTCATGGCCCTGGGCATGGCCGTGCTGCGGCACAGCGGACGAGCCTTCCGAGGTGTTCTGAAGGAGGCCGAGGAGGCGATGCGCATCGGGGAGCACCCACGCAAGGGTGTGTTCGACCCCCTGATGCTCATGGCCGGTGGCGTCATGCTGGTCGTTCCCGGGTTCATCACCGCGGCACTGGGGCTTTTGTTGATCACCCCCTTCACCCGCCCACTGCTGCGCTGGGCCTTCACCGGGTGGATGGAGCGCCGCATGCAGAAAATGCGCGATCGCATGGAGGAAGAACTCCTCGACCAGGGTCTGCGTGTTCCACCCCAGAGCACACAGGACGGGACGGGAGACCCCGGGGGTCCTGGGTCCGGCAGCGG
>DXDP01000344.1 GCA_019115445.1 Candidatus Nocardiopsis merdipullorum | reverse complement strand
CGGAGGCGTCCAACGGGTCGTCCCCGGAGGAGATCCGCAGAAAACCCGCGCACTGTTCGAAGGCCTTGGGTCCCAGACGCGGCACCGAACGCAACTCCTTGCGGGTACGGAAAGGGCCGTTGGTGTCACGGTGCGCCACGATGTTGCGGGCCAGCGTCGAGGTGATGCCCGAGACCCGGGTCAACAGCGGCACGGAGGCGGTGTTGACATCCACCCCCACACCGTTGACACAGTCCTCCACGACCGCGTCCAGGGAACGGGACAGTTTGGTTTCGGCCAGGTCGTGTTGGTACTGACCCACACCGATCGACTTGGGGTCGATCTTGACCAGTTCGGCGAGAGGGTCCTGCAGACGGCGGGCGATGGAGGCCGCACCGCGTAGGGACACGTCCAGGTCGGGCAGCTCCTCCGAGGCGTAGGTGGAGGCCGAGTACACCGAAGCGCCGGCCTCCGACACCATGACCTTGGTCAGTTTCCGTTCGGGATGGCGCTTGATCAAGTCACCGACGAGCTTGTCGGTCTCACGGGAGGCAGTGCCATTACCGATCGCGATCAGTTCCACGGCGTGGGCGGCGCACAGTTTCGCGAGGCGGTCGACGGAGCCGTCCCAATCACGCCGGGGTGCGTGCGGGAAGATCGTGTCGGTGGCCACGACCTTGCCCGTGGTGTCGGTGACGGCGACCTTGACCCCGGTACGCAGACCGGGGTCGAGGCCCAGGGTGGCGCGGTTGCCCGCGGGAGCGGCCAGGAGCAGATCACGCAGGTTGGCGGCGAACACGCCCACACCCTCGTCCTCGGCCTGTTGCCACAGGCGCATACGCACGTCGATGTCCAGACGCACCAGAATGCGGGTTCGCCACGCCCAACGCACCGTGTCCTGCAGCCACCGGTCGGCGGGACGGCCCCGGTCGACGAGGTCGAAGTGGGCTGCGATCGCGTTCTCGTAACTGCTGCGGGGGATCTTTCCCTCGGCGTTGGGCTCGGGGGGTTCTTCCGGCACCAGGGTGAGGGTGAGGATCTCCTCCTTCTCCCCCCGGTACAGGGCAAGTACACGGTGGGAGGGCAGATCGGTGAGGGGTTCGGAGAAATCGAAGTAGTCGGAGAACTTGGCGCCGACCTCTTCCTTGCCCTCGCGGACGGTCGAACCCAGACGCCCCTTCTTCCAGAGGCGTTCCCGAAGGAGCCCGGTGAGGTCGGCGTCCTCGGTGAAATGTTCGACCAGGATCGCGCGGGCCCCGTCCAGGGCGGCCTTGGTGTCGGCGACGCCTTCGTCGGGGTCGATGTATGCGGCCGCAGCTTCCTGCGGATCCTGGGTGGGATCGGTCAACAGCCCCTCGGCCAGGGGTTCGAGGCCGGCTTCGCGGGCGATCTGGGCCTTGGTGCGGCGTTTGGGTTTGTACGGGAGGTAGATGTCTTCCAAACGGGCCTTGGAGTCGGCCTCGTTGATGCGGGCCTCCAAGGCATCGTCCAGCTTGCCCTGGGAACGGATCGATTCCAGGATCGCGTTTCGGCGCTCGTCCAATTCCCGCAGGTAGCGCAGGCGCTCTTCGAGGGCACGCAACTGGGCGTCGTCGAGCCCACCGGTGGCTTCCTTGCGGTAGCGCGCGATGAAGGGCACGGTCGACCCGCCGTCGAGCATGTCGACGGCGGCACCGACCTGGTGTGCTCCCACATCGAGTTCTTCGGCGATGCGGTGGTCGATCGTGGGTGTCACAGGGGTCGTCACTGGTTCAACGTCCACTCTTGAGCTGTTCGGTGCGAAGACATTCTTGTGCTGTTGACGAGGGGTGTCCTTGCGGGGCGCCCCGCGTTCCCGGGGAGTTGGCGGATGCTCAGCTCTCGCTCTCGTTGAGGTAGTCGGTTGCGTAGTACTCCTCGAGAGGAAGCGGGCCGCGGTAACCCTGGCACATGCATTGACGGTAGGTGGAATTTTGTGAACCGGTCCAACGCCCGGGGATGACGACCTGGGTCTGACACTTCTTGGTCTCGCGGTCGTGGAAGACGTAGTGGTGCCCGCAGCCACAGAGCGGTTTGGGTTCGCTACGGCCCCTTTCGAGAGTGTGTTCCCGGTCGGCGTGGCGCTGGACCTGCTGAATGTTGCGTATCTGACGGCGGGACGAGAACCGGCCGACGGCGTACCCGCCGGCGGCGATCAGTGCACCGACGACCAGGCTCAGCGGCTCCATGACGGGCGTCCTTCCGAAGAGGTGAGGCAGCAGTGTCCCGTGCCGGGGACTGCATCCATTGTCACTCACATGGAGACGTTCGGTCACCAGGGTTCGGTTCCCGATGTTGTGGGAGCAGGACGGAGACGATCCGAGAAAACTTGAAAAGAACGAAAGGACCCCTGTGCAGAAACCTTTGGTGAAAGCTCTCCGGAACGCTGATGGGTGGAGCGCACTCGAAGGAGCGGTCCCATGGCACCCCCGCTCCTGTGGACCGAGCACGAGTTGCACGCGCTCAGCCGAACGCTCCCGAACGGTCTTGGGTGTTAGGGGCCAACAGCTCCATGCAGGGTTTCGGTCGGGTTCTTCCGTACTACCGTGATCACCATGGCACAGAGCGATGAGCACGGTGAGCACATGGCCCGGCAACAGCTGCAGGTGGACACCACCGCGTTACGTGGCCTGGCACACCCGTTGCGTGGTCGTATCCTCGACCAACTCCAGTACCGAGGACCCGCCACAGCGACCATTCTCGGTGAACGGTTGGGCGAGAGCAGCGGATCCACCAGCTACCATCTTCGCCAACTGGCCCGCTACGGTTTCATCGAGACCGTCCCGGGCAAGAATGGCGGGCGGGGACGCTGGTGGCGCATCCACCCGGACGGGTGGGCCGTGCGAAAGCACGCCTTCCGGGAAAACCCCAAGAACCGAGACCGAGACCGTCGAGCCGCAGAGCACGCTCTTTCCCGCACTGTGCCGCCTCCTCGACACAGAAGGAACCGGGCCGGAAACGGTGGCGGACCCTTGGGGCCCGACACCGGTCCGTTCAACCCCGACGAAGCCGTTTGAGGGTCTCCACGTCCTCGGAGTGAGGGCCCTCCGGCCCCGGGGTCTCCAACGTGATGGGGACCCCCGCCGTGACCGGGTGGCGGAACAACTCCCCGAAGGGCTCGGTACCGATGTGGCCCTTGCCGATGTTCTCGTGCCGGTCCTTGTTGCTGCCGCACGGAACCTTGGAGTCGTTTCCGTGAACCAGCTTCAACCGGTCGGCCCCCACCACCTCACCGAAGCGGTCCAAGGTCTTGCACATTCCCTCGGGGGTGGAGATGTCGTGCCCCGCCGCGAACAGGTGCGCGGTGTCCAGGCACACACCCACGTGCTCGTGGTGGTCCAGCGCCTCGAAGTAGGGCACCAGGTCGTCGACGGTCGCGCACAGTACCTGACCCTGCCCGGCCATCGGCTCCAACAACACCGGTGGGACATCATCACCCACCTTCTCCAGCAAGGGCAGGAGCCGCTCCCGGGTGCGGGACAGCCCTGCCTCCCGGCCACCGGAGACGGCCGATCCGGTGTGCACCACCACGCCGCGGGCACCGATGTGTGCGGCACGCAGCAGTGTGTGTTCCAACGAACGCACCGACTTACCGGCGGTCTCCTCGTTGGGGGTACCCAGGTTGATCAGGTAGGGGGCGTGCACGAACACCGGAAGATCGGTGCGCTCGCGCATCATCGCATCCTGTGTCGGATCACCGTCGTTGACGGCCCATCCCCGCGGGTTGGAGGTGAACACCTGGAGGGTCTCGGCGCCGATCTTGTCCGCGTAGGCCAGGCCCTTGGTGGCCATGCCACCCGCGACCGGAACGTGTGCGCCGATCGGGGTCAGGGGCCGCGTCTGTTCTGTGTTGTTCATCGCCGAACCAGCTTAGGACCTGTTCATGGGCGGCCCGTACCGGGTCGGGAACGCGTTCGAGGACGTTCACGCAGCTCGGTGAGCAGCTTCGGAAGTTCCCAGAGCACCGTGACGTGCCCGTGGTCCGGAAGCTCACGCAGCTCCGCCCCGGGGATCAAGGTGGTGGTGTGCCTGCTGTGCGCGATCGGTACGACAGTGTCCTCCAGGCCGTGCACGACGAGGAAGGGAGCGGCCACGGCGGACGGGTCGAAGTCCCAGGGCCGGCTCTGGATCCAGGCGTCCTGGGCGTACCCGCCGATCCCCTGCCGGAACGCCTCCTTGGTGGCAGAGGCCAACCACGGGACGTGGTGCTCCGCGAACAGCTTTCGGTCCGGCTCCGGTCGAGGGGCACTGCTCCTGGGCAACCCGGCCCCGTCCTCACCGAAGGTGTGTACGGCCCATTCCCGGGCGGCGTCCCCGTCGGGCAGACGCATCAGGGCGTTCTCGTGCTCGGAGTATCCCTCCCACGCAGGCTCCCACGAGAAGTCGGTCACCCCGCCCAGGATCACGGTGCCAAGAACTCGGTCGGGCAGGGTCGCGGCGACCATCGCCCCGTAGGGGCCGCCCGAGGAGTGTGCGGCCACCAGGAAACGGTCGATGCCCAGGGCGTCGGCCAGGGTCGAGGTGTCACGGGCCCAGTCGGTCAGGGAACGGCCGGGGACCGGTGTGGAACCGCCGTAGCCGGGCCGATCGGGCGAGAGGACCCGCAGACCGGCTCGGGCGAACCGTTCCTCCTGGTCCACCAGGTTCCACCTGCTCATGGGCGCGCCGTGGAAGAACAACACCGCTGTGCCTTGCGGATCACCGATGTCGGTGAAAGCGATCTTGCGCCCCTCGACCCTGAGGATGGTGTCCTGCATGTCCTTCATCGACCTTTCGCTCCGTGGCACGGTTGTGCACTTCCCACCCGCACCATGAGCGTACTGGGACCGATCTCCCCGGAACCGTGGGTGTGCCGGCGCCGGGTGGAACCACACCCTCTGGTGGCTCACGAAAGCTATGACACCCACGGTGCCCCGGAAGGACGAGGGGCCGCCGTATTGAGCAGGACCTGGAACACACCGGCCGGAGGATGCTCTAATGTCGTGCTCGTGTACACCGAGAACGAACAACCCAGCCTGGCCGACGTGACCGACGCGTTCGAGAGGATCTACCCACCCTCGTGGGCCGCCTCCTGGGACGCGGTCGGTCTGGTGTGCGGCGACCCCGAACAGACTGTGGGCAAGATCCTGTTCGCCGTCGACCCGGTCGATGCGGTCGTGGACGAGGCCCTGGACTGGGGCGCGGACCTGATCATCACCCACCATCCGCTGCTGCTGCGAGGTGTGCACGGCGTTGCGGCCAACACTCCCAAGGGCCGTATCGTGCATCGGCTCGTCCGTGCAGGAACCGCCCTGTACACCGCGCACACCAACGCCGACACGGCCCACCCCGGGGTCTCCGACGCGTTGGCCCGCGTGGTGGGGCTCACCGGGGAGCTGCGTCCCTTGGCCCCCGACCCGAGCGACCCCGAAGGCAAGCGGGGCATCGGCCGGATCGGTGCCCTGGAACAGCCGCTCGTTCTGCGTGACTTCGCCCAACGAGTGGTACAGGGGCTGCCCGCCACCTCCGGTGGTGTTCGCCTCTCCGGCGACCCGGACCGGCTGGTCACGGCCGTCGCGGTTTCCGGAGGTGCCGGAGATTCACTGCTGGGAGCGGCCCTGACCGCAGGTGTCGACGTCTTTGTCACCTCGGACCTGCGCCACCATCCGGCATCGGAGTTCGTGGAGGAAACCGGTTCGCCCGCCCTGATCGACGTCGCCCACTTCGCCGGCGAGTGGCCGTGGCTGGCCGAAGGAGCCTCCCATTTGAGCGATGCTTTGGAACGCGAGGGTGCCCCGGCAGGGGCTAACGTGAAGATGCGCGTGTCGACCACCGTGACGGACGCCTGGTCACAGACCTTCCACCACGAGTGAGCACCGCCGCCTCGGGCGGCCCGACCCAACTGCACGGAGAGCACGGGAGCAAGGGCGTGTTCGCAACACACGCCCTGGGGCCCGCGACCTGCATCTCAGACCCCAGGAGACGTCACAAGTGAAAGCCGAACCCGCAGCTCAGGCCAGACTGCTCGACCTGCAGGAGTTGGACACCGAACTTCAGCGACTGGACCACCGGATCCGGAACCTGCCGGAGGCGGCCGAGGCCGCGGCGCTCAAGGAGCGTGTGGAGGAGTTGGACTCGGAGCTGATCACCACACAGACCAAGGTCTCCGACACCGAACGCCGGCAGCGCAAGGCCGAGCGCGACGTCGAACAGGTGCGTGATCGTGCCGAGCGCAATGCCCAGCGTCTGGAGTCGGGACAGATCACCAATGCCAAGGAGCTGCAGAACCTGCAGTCGGAGATCGACTCCCTGGCCCGTCGTCAGTCCGAACTGGAGGAGATCGTCCTGGAGGTGATGGAGCAGGCCGAGGAACTGAACGGTGAGGTCACCCGCCTGAGCACCCTGCACGAGGAGGCCGTGGTCGAGCACGCCGAGGCCGTCACCCACCGCGACACCGTCGCCGCCGGTATCCAGTGGGACCGCACTCGCCTCACCCAGGACCGAGAACGAATCTCCGCCGAGGTCCCCGCCGACCTGTTGGCCATGTATCACAAGCTGCGTGACCAGTACGACGATGTGGGAGCCGCACCGCTGCGTTATGGCCGTTGTGAGGGGTGCAAGCTCGCGCTGAGCACCGCCGAACTCAACGAGATCAAGGCGACGCCCGCCGACGAGATCGTCCGTTGCGACAACTGTCGACGCATCCTGGTGCGGACCGAGCAATCCGGTTTGGGAGGTCGGGCCACCGAGTGAGTACCGGATGGGGACCCCCCGACACCACACCG
Organism: Candidatus Nocardiopsis merdipullorum; assembly: GCA_019115445.1. Classification (GTDB taxonomy): domain Bacteria; phylum Actinomycetota; class Actinomycetes; order Streptosporangiales; family Streptosporangiaceae; genus Nocardiopsis; species Nocardiopsis merdipullorum. The sequence goes on along the minus strand of DXDP01000344.1, from coordinate 3,146 downwards.
ACGAGCCTGATGTTGCTGAGGCACGGGCAGACGCCTTTGTCGTTGGAACGTCGCTTCGCCGGTCGCGGTGACATTCCCCTGACCGACGAAGGTCACCAGCAGGCCGCCGCGGCAGCACGTCGCCTGGCCTCGTGGGATGTCGACGCAGTGGTGTCCTCACCACTGCGTCGCTGTCGGGACACAGCGGCCTACGCCGCGGAACTCCTGGGACTCCCGGTCGAGGTCGAGGAGAGGTTCGTGGAGACCGACTTCGGTGACTGGGAGGCGATGACTTTCTCCGAGGCACGGGAGTACGACCCCGAGGGGGTGGATCACTGGATCTCGGACCCGTGGACGGGGCCTCCTGCCGGGGAGAGTTTTGCCGAGGTGGCCGACAGGGTCGGTGAGGCCCGGGAGGCGCTGTTGCGTGAGTATCGGGGACGCACCGTACTGGTGGTCACCCACGTGACGCCCATCAAGGTCTTGGTGCAGCAGGCGATGCTTGCGCCGTTGAGCGCCCTGTACCGCATGTACCTGGACACCGCCTGTCTGAACGAGGTGGACTACTACGCCGACGGTCCGGCGGTGGTGCGTTCCCTCAACGACACCGCCCATCTGGAACGCGGAGTGGCCACGCAGGTATAGAATGTGGGTGTGGGGAGTCGGCCAGGCGGCCGCGGATCGCGCCAGGTGCGCGAATTCGAGGAAAGTCCGGACTCCACAGGGCAGGGTGGTCGGTAACACCGACCCGGGGTGACCCGCGGGCCAGTGCCACAGAAAGCAAACCGCCACCGCGTGCGGTGGTAAGGGTGAAAGGGTGGTGTAAGAGACCACCAGTGGCCGGAGTGATCCGGTCGGCTCGGTAAACCCCACCCGGAGCAAGGTCAAGAGGGGACCCCAGGGTCCCTGCGCGGATGTTCGAGGGATGCCCGCCCGAGTCCGCGGGTGGACCGCACCGAGGTCGTCGGCAACGACGGTCCCAGATGGATGGTCGCCAGGTCCTTTCAGGACCGACAGAATCCGGCTTATCGGCCGACTCCCCGCACCCTTCTTCCCGAATACGAACCGGTCGACGAGGGGATGACGGTACGCCTCGAGGGCGAGCTGCGTGCGTTATATCCCTACATCCCGGTGGTGATGGTCGCCGTACCGGCCATCCCGGTACATTGGCTCTGCCGTCCGGATCCGGACGCGGTGAATCGGTGGAGTCCCCGCCGACCGGGGCTCGGATGCGACGGCACAGCGGGCGTCCGTGTCACGGGAATGGGTGCAATTTGTTCGAATCCACCACGTTTTGGGTGGTCCTCTTTGGTTTGCCGGTATTGGCGATCGTGCTGATCATTCTGCTTGCCACGTACCAGTCCTCCGGTGTTCAAAAGGATGGTCGCGACGACAAAACCGAGGATCCGACCGACGGTTGACCGCCCCCGGCCCGGGAAGGAGCCTGCTCTTTCCCGGGCCGGCAGGTGCCGAAGCACCGTCTGAGAATTGTCCTGCCCGCCATCAGTGGAAGCGGCCGTTGTCGTAACCACCTTCATAAGGGTCATGCGGATAGGCACGCGGGTCATAGGGCCCCTGTTGCCCCTGGTCGGGGGCTTGTCGGCCGGTCGATCCCCATCCGTCCGGGGGAGGGGGACCGCCGTACTCGGGCCGGGACGGCGGGTGATGTGCCCCCAACACGTCGGAGTACCCACCGCTGGGCGTGCTGTTGTAGGGACCGGGAAGCTGCTCGCCGTAGGGACGGGGCCCCTCACGCAATCTGTCGGCCGGATAGCCACCGGAGGGCGGCATCGGCGGATGACCACGAGCATCACCCGGGTGAGAACCACCCATGGGATGGTTCGGGTCCGTCCGGGCGAAGCCACCGTGCATCTCACCGCCGTAGGGCGAGGGTGGGTTTTGAGGTGGTGGGCCGGGGTTGCTGGGTGTGGGGTTGGTAAAGCCGTAGGGGTCGGTGTCGTAGGTGGGACGGTTGTGGGTTCCGCTGTCGTAGGGCGAGCGTTGGAAGTAGCCGCCGTCAAAACCCTGATCGGGGTGGGCCATGGACGGGTGACCACCGCTCAACGGGTCATCACCGGGGGACCCCTGCCCGTAGGGGCCGGAGGCCGAGGAGGCCGGGTATTCGTGTGGGCTCGGTGCGCCGTACCCTGCGCCCGGGTCCGTGGTCGAACCTTCGGGGAGCGGGCCACGCAACACGGACGGATCCGGCCGCTGGTGTGCGCCGGTGTCCATGCTGGACCAGATCGGTGAGGAAGTACCGCTGTCCCCGGCCGGTGTGGAAGGACGAAAGTTCGGGTCCAAGGGGTTCGGGGACGAAGGGGTGGGTCCACCTGGATACGGGTCCGGGTACCTGCTGTGTGTCCCGCTCCCGTGAGAAGAGCGGATGCCGGGCAAAGGACCGTCGGCGGAAGAGTTCTGCGCCGGAGGGTACGGTCCCCCGAGCGGATCGCCGGTGGCACCGTAGGAACCACCGGGTACCTCGAACGGATCGTTCGGCGCGGCTGCTCCTGCCCCGTCCGGGGAATCGCCGCCCAACGGGGCACGAGCTCGACCGGAAGGGGCACTCAAAGGGTCGTCGGAGGGCCAGGAAGGGCTACCCAGAGGGCTGTCCTGGTACGCCGCTCCGGTGACGGGTTGCGTGGGTGGCAGTCCCTGCGGCATCCCTTGCGTGGGCGGCAGGGCCGACGGTTCCGGTTGCGGCGGTAGAGCATGCTGATCGAAGGAGGCGGGGGAATGATGATCATCCGGATCGCTGGGGGGTTCCGTGTGGTGGGGATGCTGTGGGCCGCTTTCCTGGCCCAGATCGGCCAGGGCGGCCATACCGCTTCCGGACGATGACAGCGGTGAAGGAACACCGGGGGGTGCGGCGCGCTCGCCGTCCTCTTCCTCGTATTGTGGATCTTCGTAATCTTCGTAGTCGTCGTAGTCGTCGATCCGGTCGTCGTGGGCGCGGTCGTACGGGTTCGACCGCCGCTGGGCCGGTCCTTCTTGACTCAGACTCGACCAGAAGTCGTTGTCGGAGAGCTCGTCGAGGTCGTCCTCCCAGTCCGCCCCGCGACGCTTCTTGGACCGTCGTTCCACCTTGCCCCCGCCCTGCCGTGGCCGACGTGATCGCCCTCGCGGCTCCTCGTCCTCGTGGTGATCGAGGTCGATCTCGTCGTACTCGT
>DXDP01000343.1 GCA_019115445.1 Candidatus Nocardiopsis merdipullorum | reverse complement strand
TTCACCGTGCCGACCCCGGACACCGCCGACAGCTGGGCAGTGCTGGAAGGCTCCTGTTCCGCGATGGCCTGCAGGGTGGCATCGGTGAAGATCACGTAGGCGGGCACCTTCTGTTCCTGGGCGCAGGAACGCCTCCAGGACCGCAAACGCTCCAACAGCTCTTCGTCATAATTGGACGGGCAATCCATACAGCGCCCCAACTTGCGTTCGGGTGCGTCGGTGAGACTGCTGCCGCACACCCGACAACGGGCCACTCCGCGACGGCGTTCACCACGTCGTTGCGGCGTGGTGGAGGGCGAGGCCGGCCGCAGACCGTCCAGGAACCGGGACGGCACGCGGGTACGGCGCCCACCCGGGGAACGAGAGAGCGACCAGGACATGCCCAGGTGTTCGCGGGCCCGGGTCACACCCACGTAGAACAGGCGGCGTTCCTCCTCGACCTGTTCGTCGGTCTCGGCGTAGATGATCGGCATCATGCCTTCCGTGAGACCCACGAGGAAGACCGCGTCCCACTCCAGCCCCTTGGCCGCGTGCAAGGACGCGATCGTCACCCCTTCGAAGTCGGGTGCGTGCTCGGTGGCCATACGTGCTTCGAGTTCCTCGACGAAGTGCGCCATGGTCATCCGTTCCCCACTGGGGACGGGCCTTGCCGCCATGTCGTCGGCCAGTTGGGCGAGCGCCGTCAGCGACTCCCACCGTTCACGGGCCTGGCGTCCCTCGGGTGCGGTGTCGGACAGGCCCAGAGGTGCCAGGAGTCGACGGACGGTGTGCTCGAACGGGTCGGGGTCCTCCTCGGCACCGTGACGGGCTCCGCGTAGCAGATGTACGGCCTCACGGATCTCGGGGCGTTCGAAGAAACGTGCGGTACCGCGCACGGTGAAGGGTATTTTCTCGTCGGCCAGTGCCTGTTCGTAGGCGGCCGACTGGGAGTTGGTACGCAGCAGGACGGCGACCTCGCCCGCGGGTACACCGCTCTCCAGCAACACACCGATCTTGCGGGCCACACCGGTGGCCTCGGCCGGTTCGTCGCTGTACTCCTGATAGATCGGGTCGGGGCCCTCGGGGCGTTGCGCCAGCAGGGTCGGGCTCTTCGAGGAGGAGGTACCCCGTGCCTGGGAGATGACGTGGTTGGCCACTCGTACGACCTGGGGGGTGGATCGATAGTCGCGGACGAGTTCGACGACGGTGGCGTGCGGATAGCTCGCGGTGAAACCGGTCAAGTACGTGGGGGTGGCACCCGCGAACGAGTAGATCGTCTGGCTCGGGTCACCCACCACACACAGGTCGTCGCGGTCACCCAACCAGGCGTCCAACAGCAATTTCTGCAGGGGGTTGACGTCCTGGAACTCGTCGACGACGAAGTAGCGGTATTGGTCCCGGACACGCTGGGCGATCGCCGGGTACTCGGTGATCATCCCGGCCGTGAGTTCCAGCATCGACTCGAAGTCCAGGAGGTTGTGCTCACGACACAGCTCTTCATAGGTCTCGAAGACACGGGCCACCTCCTGAGCGGGCAGGGGTACCTGACGTCCCGATTTGGTCACGACCTTGTCGTAGTCGGTGGGTCGTACCTGGGTGACCTTGGCCCATTCGATCTCGTTGGCCAGGTCGCGCAACTCCGTACGGTCCGGCTGCATGCCCATGGAACGGGCCGCGCGAGAGACCACCTGGAGCTTGCTCTCCATGAGTGTGGGTTTGTTCCCACCGATCACCTGCGGCCAGAAGAACCCCAGCTGGCGCAGTGCGGCCGCATGGAACGTGCGTGCTTGCACACGGGGGGCACCCAAGGCACGGAGCCGACCGCGCATCTCGCCGGCCGCCCGGTTGGTGAAGGTGACCGCAAGGATCTGCTGTTCCGCAACGATCCCGGCGGCGACCGCGTGTGCAATACGGTGCGTGATGGCACGGGTTTTGCCGGTGCCCGCTCCGGCGAGGATGCACACGGGCCCACGCAGCGCGCGGGCCGCCTGGGTCTGCTCCGGGTCGAGTCCCTCCAGAACGCGGTCGGGGTCCATACTGCTCCTGCGTGTGGTCGGTGCGACTGCTTCGGTGCCACAGTCTCTCAAGAAACGGCTGTGACCGAGTACGCGCCTTTCTTCTTTCCGCTTCGATGACGACGTGGAGGAACAGAACCAACACACACCCGAACCAGTTGCCCTTGTGCGGCGTCCCACGTTGTGTCACGCGATCAAGGGAAGCGGTTCGATCCGCCCGGTGTTGAAAAGGGCGACCGGCCAAGCCCACGATCGCAGACAAGAAAGACGTGAGCGAGATGACGAACAGCGGCACCGAGCAGTTCACGATGTACACCACCCCCTGGTGCGGGTACTGCAAGCGGCTCAAGAGCCAATTGGCCCGTGAAGGGATCACGGGCGCCGAGGTGGACATCGTGGAGGATCCGGAGGCTGCGGACTTCGTGATGAAGGTCAACGGTGGGAACCAAACGGTTCCGACACTGGTCTTTCCCGACGGAGCGGCGATGACCAACCCGTCGCTCGCTCAGGTGAAGCAGAAGTTGGCCGAGCTGTCGTAGGACAGGTCGTGGACGGTCTTTTCGAGCCCTTGCCGGGCGCGGCGGCCGTCCACGACCGGGGCCCGCCTCCCTCAGGCACCCCCCGCTCCGACGACCGCCGGGCCACCGCAGGTATGGATCGTCACAAGGACGGGGAGTGTTGAGTTGGGTGACAAGATGAGGCCCCATGACACAGCGATCGCCGACGCGGCGGGGATCGGAATGGTTCGCCGCACCCCCACGGGATGGCGTGTGGAGGGCGGACCCGAAGTACCCGACCTGATCAGCGCCATGGTGTTGGCGGATCTGCTCGACAACGAGGCGGGCGTCGAACGTCCCCGTAGCAGGGCGCCCGGCCGGGCGCCCGAGGGTGCCTCCGAGGTGGAACGGCTGCGTCACACCATCGCCCAGCTCGAGCACGCACTGCACTCACGTGTGATCGTGGAGCAGGCGATCGGTGTCCTGGCCGAGCGTCACACGATGTCTCCGCGGGAGTCCTTCGAACGTCTGCGTTCGTCGGCGCGTTCACGTGGTCGTAAAGTCGCCGACCTGGCCAGGGACGTCGTGGACAGCAGCACCAGCCCCCTGACCGTGCTGCCGGACGAGCTGAGTGTCTCTTCCGGTTGACCGCACGAAGTCCGTCGGTTCCTACCAGCCTCCCGGGAGTTGGTCCCCGTACCAGTGCTCGATGAGTGTGCGAGCGATGGAAACCCTCCCCGGGAGCTGAACCTCTCCCGTGTGTGTGGCCCGGGAGAGTTCTTCCCTGGTGAACCAGCGGGCCACGGTGATTTCGTCGTCGGTGGGCTCGGTCTCACCGACTGCGCGGGCGGTGTATCCGGCCATGAGGCTGCGCGGGAACGGCCAGGGTTGGGAGGACAGGTAGCGGGGGTCGGTGACGAGCACCCCTGCTTCCTCGGCGACCTCGCGGGCCACGGCCTGCTCCAGGGACTCCCCCGCCTCGACGAAGCCCGCCAGGACGGAGAAACGCCGTGGGGCCCACCGGGGGTTGTGGCCGAGCAGAGCCTCGTCCCGCCCCTCACGTTCACGGTGCACGAGCATGATCACCGCAGGGTCGGTCCGTGGGTACTGTTCGGTGCCTTCCTTCTCACACACCCGCACGTGCCCGGCCGCGGTCATCCGTGTACCGGCCCCGCAGCGCGGACAGAAACCGTGGGTGGCGTTCCAGTTGGCCAGGGCGACCGCCCTGGTGAACAAGCCGGTGTCGCGTTCGTCGAGCAGCGCACCGACCTCTCTGAGCGAGACCGGTTCCGCCGCCCGGTGGGGTCGGAGCGGTTCGGGGGAACGCACCGCGAAGTAGGCGTGCCCGTTCTCGGTGCCCAGAAGGTAGCGTTCGCCGTCGGGTGCCCGATCGGGGCTGGTCAGCACCAGCCGATGGGTTTCCTCGGTGGTCACCAGTGCGCGTGTCTGTCGAGTCGGGTCGGTCCTTTCCGAGGTGCTTCGGGCGGCACTGCCCAGAACCAGCACACGAGTGTCGGGGGCCGCCCACGCCTGGGCCAACCACTCGTCGTCGACCCTGCGGTGACTTGCTGGGTCGACGGTGGCGCGGGACAACAGGGGGGACTGGTCGATCGGCATGGGTCCTTCCAGAGGTTCGGTTCCGGGACGCACACCAATGGCTACGTCCCCATGAGGGACAACAGGAAACAGGGCCTGTCCACTTCCTAGGGCTCGGGAACGGCCTCGAGGAGGGCGGCCAACCCGTCACGGTCGAGCAGATCGGTGGGGCGGACCGTCTCGTTCACCCGCACGTAGTGGAACGCGGCCCGAACCTCCTCCAGGTCCAACCCCTGAAGGTCCGCCCAGGCCAGGCGATAGGCGGCCAGTTGGACACCGACTGCGCGCCGTTCGGCCGCGGTGGAGGGTGGTTGTCCCGTCTTCCAGTCCACGACGTCGTAGCGACCGGTTTCGGGATCGTGGAACACCGCGTCCATACGTCCTCGCACGAGCCGGTCCCCGATGATCGTCTCGAACGGCACCTCGACCTCGATCGGGACGCGACGTCCCCACTCACTCTCCTCGAAGGCGCGTTGGAGTTCGAGGAGGTCCTCGTCCTCCCCCGCCGTTTCGTCCGCGGCCCCGGGCAGTTCATCGAGCAGGGTGACCCCTTGTCCGAAGCGTTCCTCCAACCAACCGTGGAAGGCGGTCCCGCGTCGGGTGTGCGGTGCGGGTGGTCGCGGCAGTGGGCGGCGGACCTGTCGGGCCAACGCCGCAGGATCACGGGCCAACCACACCATGGACGACACCGACAGATGATCGGGCAGTTCGACCTGTACCGGACCTTCCTCGGGCCGGGATTCCTCGTTGCGGCGATGGGCGAGCAGCAGTTCGGTGTCTCGCTGCCAACCCTGGAGACGTCGACGCAACCCGGCGGGCGGCAAAATCCCCTCCTCCGGGTCCTTGCCCGCCAAGAGCCGGGCGCGTGCCTTTTCCACCCTTGCGGCTCCGTCGAGGATCCCCGAGCGGC
>DXDP01000342.1 GCA_019115445.1 Candidatus Nocardiopsis merdipullorum | reverse complement strand
CAAATCGGCGCCCATTCGAAAATGCTCTGCCACCACGGGGTGAAGAACCCGCCTGCCCCGGAAAACCACCGGCCTTCACGGCCCCAGCTCACCGGGCAGCTCCTCGAGCCTACCCGACCCAAGAAGCACTCAGGCCAGTTACTCGAAGAAGGTGTCTGCAGAACGTGGTCCGGTTCCGAGTCGGCCTCAACAGACGAAGCCCTCGCCGTCCCACAGCGACTCGAAGGAGTCTAGTTATTGGAGATGGCGACGTCAAATCGGCCCGCCATCCGATGGCGCGGCCTGTATCGCTCATCCCGTCTGTACCAGAGATCTTGCCCCGCCCACTCGCACTGCAAACATCGGCGTGTCGAATTTTTCGAGGTCCGCCGTACGACGGACCTCGGCTGGTCACAGCATCTCGGCGAGCTCCGCGGCCATGGCCCGAAAAGCGATCCCGCGGTGACTGATCTCGTTCTTCTCCTTCGGGGCCATCTCCGCGGTGGTCCGGCTGTCCCCCTCGGGGACGAACACCGGGTCGTATCCGAAACCGTTCTCACCACGGCGTTCCCGAATCAGACGGCCGCGCATGACCCCTTCGGAGACGGACTCGATCCCGTCCGGCATGACAAGAGCCACCGCACACACGAACTGGGCCCCACGCCTTTCGGCCGGGGTGTCGGTGAGCTGATCCAGGAGAAGGTCCAGGTTGGCCCGGTCCTGGTCGTCACCGCCGAAACGTCCGGCCCATCGGGCGGAAAGGACCCCGGGCATCCCCTTGAGCTCGTCCACGGCCAGCCCGGAGTCATCCGCGATCGCGGGCAGACCGGTGTGCGCGGCGACCGCTCGTGCCTTGAGCAGGGCGTTACCGACGAAGGTCGGCTCGGTCTCCGGAACCATCGGGATGTCCGGATATTCGTCGAGCGCGGAAATTTCCGCGTTCACCCCCGCATCGACGAGGATGGCGTGCATCTCCGGCACCTTGCCGGCATTACGCGTGGCCAGGATGAGCTTCACGGTTTTTCCCCCCGCGGTACTCACTCGGACAGAGCCTTTTTCTGGATACCGGTCAACTCGTCACAACCGGCAACCGCCAGATCGAGAAGCTTGTCGAGCAGCTCACGGTCGAAGGCGACCCCTTCGGCGGTGCCTTGGACCTCGATGAACTTGCCTTCCCCGGTGAGGACGACGTTCATGTCGGTGTCGGCGACCGCATCTTCCAGGTAGTTGAGGTCCAGCCGTGGTTGGCCCTGGACGACACCGACGCTGACGGCGGCCAGCGAGCCGGTGAGCGGGTTGTTCTTGAGCTTACGGCGTTTGCGGAGAAATTTCATCGCGTCCACGAGGGCCACGTAGGCACCGGTGATCGCGGCGGTGCGTGTGCCACCGTCGGCTTGGAGAACATCACAGTCCAGGGTGATGGTGTGTTCACCCATCGCCTTGAAGTCGATGACGGCACGCAGGGAACGGCCGATGAGTCGGGAGATCTCGTGGGTGCGTCCACCGATCTTGCCGCGTACCGACTCGCGGGCACCACGGGTGTCGGTCGCACGCGGAAGCATCGCGTATTCGGCGGTGACCCATCCCTCACCTGTCCCCCGCCGCCAGCGCGGGACACCGTCCTCGACACTGGCCGCACACAGCACGCGGGTGTCACCGAACTCGATGAGGGCTGAGCCTTCCGCGTGGCGGAGCCAGTTGCGGGTGATGGTCACGGGGCGGATTTGGGTCGGAACACGTCCGTCAGGTCGAGCCATGGACACGAGCGTATATCCGTGGGAGACCGGGTTGAGCGGTGGTTGCGAAACTCTCGGTCAGCCGATCTTGTGGATCTGGCCACTGCGGGCGATTCCGATGGGTCCGGAATAGGTGCTTCGGGCTTCCGCCAGAGTGAGGTCGTCGTCGTTCCACGGAACCAAGTGGGTGAGGAGCAGACTCCGGGCCCGGGCACGGGTGGCGTGCTCTCCTGCCTCACTCCCGGTCAGGTGCATGTCTTTGGGATGCTCGAGGTGGTCGTGGAAGGCCGCCTCGCACAGGAACAGGTCGGCGTTCTCGGCCAGATCGACCAGGGCGTCGCACGTGCCGCTGTCCCCGGAGTAGGTCAGGCTCGCGCCACCGTGTTCCAGGCGAATCCCGAAGGCCTCGACCGGATGATTGACCCGGTCGACCCGCACGGAGAACGGGCCGAGGTCGAAGCTGCCCGGTGAGAGTTCGTGGAAGTCGAAGGCCTCGGTCATACCGGGGTCCGGATCGAGGCCGTAGGCCTCGGCGACCCGGTCCGCAACCCCTGTGGGCCCGTAGACGGGGATGCGCGACTTGGCGCCGTGGGGATGGTACAACCGCGCCACCCAGTAGGAACACAGGTCGAAACAGTGGTCGGCGTGCAGGTGACTGAGGTAGACGGCATCGATCGAATAGATGTCGATATGTCGTTGCAGAGCGCCCAACGACCCGTTGCCCATGTCGAGCAGGAGTCGGAAGCCGTCTGCCTCCACGAGGTAGCTGGATGCGGGGCTGTCCGGCCCGGGAAAGCTCCCGGAGGATCCGATAATCGTGAGTCTCACGTCGTCGCCTTCTCGGTGGGCCGCGCGGCGTCCGTTGCACCCTTGCAGGTGCGGATGGCGGCTGCTGGTTCTGCGGATGTCCCGTAGTTACGGGTGTACCCCAATGCCCACCCGGGTGGCACAAAATGTGGCCCGCATCTCAGGTGAGGTCCATGACTTTCCCCGCATATTGACCACATACCCGGGCACTGATCGGTTGTTCAGGACACGGCAAAGGCCGGTACCTCGCAAGGTACCGGCCTACGTCCCACCGCTGTGTGACCGGGGTCGGTTCAGGCCCAGAGTTGGCCGTCGAGCCGCTCCTCGGCCTCCTCGAGAGTGCCTTCGTAGGCAC
>DXDP01000341.1 GCA_019115445.1 Candidatus Nocardiopsis merdipullorum | reverse complement strand
CTGTGATCCTCGTGGACGGGACGCGAAGTAGCGGTCGTTCTCCTCGTCACCGAGCCGCTCCACCCACCCGGTCACCATGACCTGCCGTCGGATCGGGTACCACGGAAACACCACGCACGCCCTGGGGTCGGCCTCCAGGGCCCGTCCCTTCCGGGAGGTGTAGTTGGTGAAGAAACGCAAACCGTGACGGTCGTACCCCTTCAGCAACACTGTGCGGGCACGAGGCCTCCCGGAGGTCTCCACAGAAGACAGCACCATGGCGTTCGGTTCGACCAGCCCTGAGTCGTGGGCCAGACCGAACCACAGGTGGAACTGGGTCATCGGGTGATCGGCCAGATCGGAACGGCGCAAGGAGACCCCTGTATAGGCCTTGCGCAGATCTGCGGGGTTTTGGTGGTCCACACCGGACATCTTCTCGTGTTCGGCACACGTGTGGCCACCCGGCCCGCATCACGTCCGGTCGAGCACCGCGTTCTTCCTCTGCCACGAAAACTTCGAAAATGTGACACGGTGAACCATGTTCACGTGTTTTCACGTGCTGAAATGCTGCCCCTGACCTTCAGGCGGTGTGGGCGCGCCACTACGCTGGTGGTCGTGACCGACGAGATTCAGATTCCCGCGCATCTGCTGCCCGCCGACGGCCGCTTCGGCAGCGGCCCGTCCAAAGTCCGCACCGCTCAGCTCGACGCCCTGACCTCCTCGGGTGCCCACTACATGGGCACCTCTCACCGACAAAAGCCGGTGAAGTCCCTGGTGTCCAGAGTGCGTACGGGCGTGAGCGAACTCTTCTCACTGCCCGACGGGTACGAGGTCGTACTCGGCAACGGCGGAACCACGGCCTTCTGGGACATCGCCGCGTACGGGTTGGTGCGCGAGAAGTCCCAGCACCTGTCGTTCGGTGAGTTCTCCAGCAAGTTCGCCAAGGTCACCCAGGGCGCCCCCTGGCTGAGCGAGCCCTCGATCATCACCTCCGACCCCGGAACCCACGGAGAACCGGTCGCCGAGGCGGGTGTGGACGTCTACGCCCTCACCCACAACGAGACCTCCACCGGTGTGGCCGCTCCGGTGGAGCGAGTCGCGGGCGCCGACGAGGACGCACTCGTGCTCGTCGACGCGACCAGCGGAGCCGCCGGTCTTTCCGTCGACATCTCCGAGACGGACGTGTACTACTTCGCACCGCAGAAGAGCTTGGCCTCCGACGGTGGTCTGTGGATCGCGATCATGTCCCCGAAGGCCTTGGCACGGGTCGAGGAGATCGCCGCCTCCGGCCGGTACGTTCCGGAGTTCTTCTCGCTTCCCACCACGATCAGCAACTCCCGCAAGGACCAGACCTACAACACTCCGGCCGTGGCCACCCTGCTGCTTCTGGCCGAGCAACTGGAGTGGATGAACTCCCAAGGTGGTCTGAAGTGGGCCGTGGCGCGCACCCACGAGTCCTCCTCCATCCTCTACAACTGGGCCGACCGCTCCACCGTGGCGACTCCGTTCGTCTCCGACCCGGCTCAGCGTTCCCCGGTCGTGGGCACCATCGACTTCGACGATGAAGTGGATGCCTCCGCGGTGGCCCGCGTCCTCCGTGCCAACGGTGTCGTGGACACCGAGCCCTACCGCAAGCTCGGCCGTAACCAGCTGCGTATCGGGATGTTCCCGGCCGTGGAGCCCAGTGACGTGCAGGCCCTGACCCAGTGCATCGACCACGTGATCACCGAACTGTCGTCGACCTCCAGCTCCTGAAGGGTACAGGGCCCGCAGTCGACTCTCTGACCATCTGTCAGACACATCCATCACGTACATCACCCGGGGCGGACCCGGGTATCGACGTTGCACAATGGTGGCCGACTCCAGGGGGTCGGCCACCCTACTTCCCACCTTTTCGCCTTCCAGGACGGTTCGACTGTGCGCAGGAACAAGAAGGAACCCCCCATCAAGATCATTTCGCACCGTGGTGCTTCGGGACACCGCCCGGAACACACACTGGCCTCCTACGAACTCGGGGCGCGCCACGGTGGCGACTTCATCGAGATGGACCTGGTGGCGACCCGGGACGGTGCGCTGATCTGCCGCAACGAACAGGAGATCGGGGCGACCACGGACGTTGCCGACCACCCGGAGTTCGCCGATCGGCGGACCACCCGCACGATCGACGGCCGTCAGGTGGAGGGGTTCTTCGCCCAGGACTTCACACTTGCGGAGATCAGGACGCTGCGCGCGATCGAGCGGATGCCGAAGATCCGCCCCGACAACGCCGTCATGGACGGCAGTTATGGGGTCCCCACCCTCGAAGAAGTCATCGAGTTGGCCTTCTCCCTCACCGAGGAACTGGGCCGCCCGATCGGGATCTACCCCGAGACCAAGAACCCGGCCCACCACGTCGCACAGGACTTGGCGTTGGAGCCCCCACTCATCGCGAAACTGCGTGAGGCCGGTCTGACCGGTTCCGAGCCGAAGGTCCCGGTGTTCCTGCAGTCCTTCGAGGCCGAGAGTCTTCAGGCGCTCGCCGAGACCGAGCTACCGTTGGTCCACCTGTTGGGCACCCAGGAGCATCAGCTGCACCACACCACCCCGGAGGGACTGGCCGAGATCGCCGGGTTCGCCCATGCCATCGGCCCGCACAAGAGCCTGGTCATCCCCACCGACGACGAGGGCAACCTGGGCGAACCCACCGACCTGGTCGAAAACGCCCACGAGGCCGGGTTGCTCGTGCACCCGTTCACGTTCCGCAGCGAGAACCACTTCCTGCCGGTGAACCTCCGTTCGGGTGGTGAGGCCAAGGACTACGGTGGCTTTGCCACCGAGTACGAGGCCTTCTTCGAGACCGGTGTGGACGGGGTGTTCAGTGACTTCTCCCGGCACGCCTTCCTTGCCCGGGAGTACTTCCTGGACCCGCAACCGACGAATTGATCCCCCGACCGGCGGCCCCTTCTCAGCTCTTGCGGGCGAGCAGGACGATGCCCCCGATGACGACCACGGTCACGGCCACACCACCGAGGATCAGCCCGAACCCCGAGCCGCCCTCGTCCTTGTCGACCTCCAGGTCATCGGCCGCCTCCTCGTCCTCCGTGTCGGGGGAGCTTTCTCCCCGTTCCTCACCGAGGTACTCGTCGGGCAGCGGGACCTTCCACACAGGGGAGTGCGGCCCCTCGGTCCCGGCTCTGAGTTCGTCACCGTCCGGGGTGAAGGCGACCGATTCGCCCTGTTCCATCTCCGGCAGGTCGAAAGCGCCCATGGAGGTGCCGGGGACCCCGTCGGTGGAGTCGTAGATCGACACCCCCCAGTAGGTACGGATCGCATAGCGGGTGCCGTCGGGGTGGAAGGCGGCGTCGGTGGCGAACAAAGGGGCCGAGTCGATCCGCTCCAGGACGTTCTCCCCCTCCGGGTCGATCTCCTCCGGTGCCGCGTACAACCCACCGGAGAACTCCTTGGAGGCGATGTACAGTCGACCGTCGCGTGGGTCGATCATCATCGACTCGGCGTCGCGTCCACCGTCCTCGTAGGTGAAGGTGAGCACCGTCGGGTTGATGGTGGCGTCGTTGAGTGTCTCGGGTTCGTCGAAGCGGTACACGCGGATGTTCGGCCACCCGCCGCCGAAGTTGTCGCCGATGTCCCCGACGAAGATCGCCGGAGACCCCTCGGGCCCCTCGGCCACGGAGATCGCCTCCCAGTCCCGCAGCTCCACCTCGAGCCGGACCGTGGCCAGTGTCTGTCCCTCCTCGTCCACCGCGTACACGTGAGGCTCGTGCTCCCCACTGTCGTTGTGCGTCCACCACACACCCTCGTGCAGCAGGGACGGGGCCAGACCGCTGGACTCGGAGATTCGTGGATCCTGGAACTCGAACGCGACCTCCGACCCTTCGGGTCCCTCGCCCCCTCGGGGATGGTCGGGTCCACCGTTTCCCGGGTCACGGGGGACCACGGTGCCCGCAGTGGCCGGAACCGTCGGGCCGAGCCCCAGTACGGCGGCCACGAGAAGGGCAAGGGCTGTTCGCATACCGGCCATCTTGCCAGGGGCCGTGGGAAGTGAAGGGCTTGCGTTCGCGTGGGAGCGGGCACATTCGGCTTACACAGCGCTCGTGAGGAGAAGGCCCATGAGGATCGTCGCCTGTCTCAACGGTGGCCGCCGTCCCGGAGCTCACCCCGCCTTACCCGTGTTCGTGGACCAACTGGTCCAGGACGCCCACGCGGTCGTGGCGGCGGGTGCGACCGAGGTTCACGTACACCCGCGCGACTCCGACGGTGCAGAGTCGTTGGTGCCCCAAGTGATCGCACCGTTCATGGAACGGATGCGGGCCGAGGGGCCGGGGGTTCCGGTGTCGTTGAGCACGTCCCTGTCCACCCAACCCGATCCGTGGCGCCGCTACGACCTGGTGCAACGCTGGTCGGCCTCCGCACTGCCGGACTCGGTGACGGTCAACATGCACGAGCCGGGCTCGGTCGATCTCACCCATCTGTTGCACGACCGGCGAGTATCGGTCGAGGCGGGGATATGGACCGTGGAGGCGGCACGCATCCTCGTGGCGACGAAGGTACCGGTCACCACGGTGGCGGTGGAGCCCACCCAGGTGGCGGAGGAGGACGCGCGGGAAAACGCCGACGCCATCCTGTCCTTGCTGGATCGGGCGCGGATCGACGAACCGCGTCTGTTGCACGGTATCGATGCCACCGCGTGGCCGATGTTGCAAGTGGCTCTGGACTTGGGGTTGGACATTCGGATCGGGCTCGAGGACACCATGCGTATGCCCGACGGCACCGAGGCGCACGACAACGCCGCACTGGTCACTCACGCGGTGGGGTCGGCGGCCGCGGCCGTTTGAGCCCGGTCAGCCGAACAGGGCGCCGAGAACCACCAGGAGCATGATCGAGCCGAGCACCACGGGCAGCAGCCAGCGCTGCTTGCGGTTGTTGGTGAGCATGCTGCTCATGACGTGCTCCGCTCTGAGGTTCGATCGGGGTGTGTTTTCCAGGGTAAGGGCCAGGTCCGGACGGTCCGATATCGGGGGCCGCGTCCCGGGACACTCTCCACCAGGTGTACTTCACCGACCCGCCAGGTAGGCCCCTGCGGGACGGTCAGTTCGTGCAGCGTGCGACGGAGGTCGCGTGCGGGGCGACTGCGCGCGACCGTGAGGTGCGGCACGTAGGGCATGTCTGTGACGTGAAGTCCCACGCCCCGGGCGGCTTCCCTCAGGTCGACGGCCAGGTCGGTGAGCGGCTCGGTGTCACCGGTGAACCCCGCCCACAGGACGGAGGAGCGTCTGCTGCGTTCCGGGAAGGTGCCCCAGCCGTCCACTTCCAGGGACAAAGGGTGGTGTCCGGCCACGGCACGGCCGAGTCCCTCGGTGAGGTCGGGCACGAGTTCGTCGGGCACATCGCCCAGGAAGACCAGGGTCAGGTGCCAGTCCTCGGGTGAGGTCCAGCGCAGCTCGGGGAAGAGTTCCCGCCCCGTGTGCACCGTGGAACTCAGCTGTACCACGGCCTCCGGCGGGGGCTCCACCGCGGTGAACAGTCGCATACCGCCCACCTTGCCATAGTCGTATCTCGGCCCATTCGTCGCTCGCCGCGCTGGTACGCGTCACCACCGGTTTCTGCTGTTCATCTGTGTGCGTACCACTGTTGGCGCTCATGGTGGTGAGTTCGGTGTCGATCTTGACCCGTGTGGTCACTTCTTGTGCGGTCCGCGAGGCACTTCGCGGACGGTCTCGACGGCCTCGGCCTCACACACGACTCGCTCTTGTGTCCTTGTCCTGGGGGGTTTCCTCCCGGCCGGCTTCACCATCGGGTGTCCTCCGCCCGTCGGAGAGGTCCTCGGAGGCAGTCGTGGTCTCGGGTTCCTGCTCGGGT
>DXDP01000340.1 GCA_019115445.1 Candidatus Nocardiopsis merdipullorum | reverse complement strand
CAGTTCGAGCGGACCCTGATCATCGTCGACGAGGGCGCCTACGTCCACTACGTCGAGGGATGCACAGCGCCGATCTACAAGACCGACTCGCTGCACTCGGCCGTCGTCGAGATCATCGTCAAGAAGAACGCGCGCTGCCGCTACACGACCATCCAGAACTGGTCGAACAACGTCTACAACCTGGTGACCAAGCGGGCCGTGGCCGAAGAGGGCGCCACCATGGAGTGGGTCGACGGCAACATCGGGTCCCAGGTGACCATGAAGTACCCGGCCGTGTACCTGATGGGCGAGCACGCCAAGGGCGAGACCCTGTCCATCGCCTTTGCCGCCGAGGGGCAGCACCAGGACACCGGCTCCAAGATGGTGCACTGCGCGCCCAACACCTCTTCCAACGTCGTCTCCAAGTCGGTGGCGCGTGGGGGAGGCCGTTCTTCCTACCGTGGTCTGATCCAGGTGCAGGAGGGCGCACACTACTCCAAGTCCTCGGTCGACTGTGACGCTCTGCTGATCGACACGATCAGCCGATCCGACACCTACCCCTACAACGACCTGCGCGAGGACGATGTCGAGCTCGCGCACGAGGCCACGGTCTCCAAGGTCAGCGAGGACCAACTCTTCTACTTGATGAGTAGGGGAATGCCCGAGGAAGAAGCCATGGCCATGGTGGTCCGAGGCTTCGTGGAACCCATCGCACGCGAGCTCCCGATGGAATACGCGCTGGAGCTGAACCGTCTGATCGAACTCCAGATGGAAGGGTCGGTGGGCTGAGTTGTCCAACACCAAGGTTGAGCCGAAGGCACACAGCCACGGGCTCGGACAGGTCCCGATCTCCAAACTCGGCACGCGTGGTTCCCACGACGTGAACGACTTTCCCGTCCCCAACGGCCGCGAGGAGGAGTGGCGTTTCACACCGCTGCGCCGCCTCAAGGGCCTGCAGGACTGGAAAGGTACCGCAGACGGCAAGGACGAGCTGACCATCGACGCCCCCGAGGGCGTCACCGTCGAGCAGGTCGGCCGTGACGACGAACGGCTCGGTACCGCGGGACACCCCGCGGACCGGGTGATCGCCCAGGCATACAGCTCCTTCGAGCAGGCGACCGTCATCACGGTTCCGCGCTCGTCGACGCCCGACAAGCCGATCACCGTCGACCGCAAGGGTCTGGGTGGGACGGCCTTCGAGCAGCTGGTCCTCGACGTCCAGCCGATGGCCGAGGCCACCGTGGTCGTCAGCAACACCGGCACCGGTGTGCGTTCCGGCAGCCTGGACATCCACGTCGGAGAGGGCGCCAACCTCACCCTGATCAGCTTGCAGGAGTGGGACGACGACGCCGTGGAGGTCAGCCAGCACAACGCGGTGGTCGGCAAGGACGCCACTTTCAAGTCGGTCGTCATCACCCTGGGCGGTGACCTGGTGCGTCTGTCGCCGAAGGTGTCCTACAGCGGCCGAGGCGGTAGCGCCGAGCTGTACGGGCTCTACTTCGCCGGTGACAAGCAGCACCACGAGCACCGTTCGCTCATCGACCACAACTGGTCCTACACCCGCTCCAGGGTGGACTACAAGGGTGCGTTGAGCGGCGAGGGCGCTCACACGGTCTGGATCGGTGATGTGATCATCGGTGAAGGCACCGACGGCACCGACTCCTACGAGAACAACCGCAACCTGCAGCTCACGGACGGGACCCGGGTCGACTCGGTACCGAACCTGGAGATCTTCACCGGTGAGGTCCAAGGCGCCGGACACGCCAGCGCCAGCGGACGCCTGGAGGACATCCACCTGTTCTACCTGCGTTCGCGCGGCATCCCCGCGGAGGAGGCCAGGCGTCTGATCATTCGCGGCTACTTCTGGGACATCGTCAACCGGATCGACATCCCGGAACTGCGTGAGCGCGTCATGGCCAAGGTCGAGGAGAAGCTAGTCGCGCATGAGTGAGACCGCCGAGAAGCACTGGGTAAAGCTCGCCGAGCTCGACGAGGTCCCCGAGGAGGGGGTCCTGGGGGTCGAGACCGACGACGAGACCCCCATCGCCCTGGTCCGGAGTGAGGGTGAGATCTACGCGGTGCGCGACGAGTGCACCCATGCCGAGGTCCGCCTCTCCGAGGGTGAGGTCGAGGAGGGCACCATCGAGTGCTGGCTCCACGGCTCCTGCTTCGACCTGTGCACGGGGAATCCGCTCAACCCTCCCGCGACCAAGCCGGTCGCCACCTATGACGTGAAGATCGACGGCGACGACGTGCTCGTGTCGCTGGACAAGAAGAATTCCTGAGGCTGAAATGACAAAATTCGAAATCCGCGGTCTGCGCGCCGACGTCCTCATCGGTGAGGAGGAGCGTCAGGAGATCCTCACGGGCGTGGACCTGACCGTCAACTCGGGCGAGACCCACGCCATCATGGGCCCCAACGGCTCCGGCAAGTCCACCCTCGCCTACGCGATCGCGGGACACCCGCGCTACGAGGTCACCGAGGGCGAGGTTCTCCTCGACGGGGAGAACGTCCTGGACATGGAGGTGGACGAGCGGGCCCGTGCCGGCGTCTTCCTGGCCATGCAGTACCCGGTCGAGGTCCCGGGTGTGTCGATGTCCAACTTCCTGCGCAGCGCCATGACTGCGGCGCGCGGTGAGGCTCCCAAGCTCCGCCAGTTCTCCAAGGAGCTGCAGGGTGCGATGAAGGGCCTGGGCATCGAATCGGCCTTCGCCTCCCGTGGCGTCAACGAGGGTTTCTCCGGTGGTGAGAAGAAGCGCCACGAGATCCTGCAGATGGAGCTGCTCAAGCCCAAGATCGCGGTTCTGGACGAGAGCGACTCCGGCCTGGACGTCGACGCGCTCAAGATCGTCGCGGACGGCATCAACCGGGCCAAGGAGGAAAACGGTCTGGGTGTCATGCTGATCACGCACTACACCCGTATCCTCGACCACGTCGAGCCCGACCACGTGCACGTTTTCGCCGGTGGGCGCATCGCCGAGTCCGGCGGCCCCGAGCTGGCCAACGTGCTGGAGACCGATGGCTACGAGCGGTTTGTGAAGGCAGGCGCGTAACACATGAGCATCAGCGAGCTGGAGCAGCTCGACGTCGCGACGATCCGGGAAGATTTTCCGATCCTTTCCCGGACCGTCCGCGACGGGCGCCCGTTGGTGTACCTCGACTCCGGGGCGACCTCACAAAAGCCTCGCCGAGTACTGGATGCCGAGAGGGAGTTCTACGAACGCCACAACGCGGCTGTGCACCGAGGCGCGCATCAGCTCGCGGAGGAGGCGACCGACGCCTACGAGATGGCCCGAGAGACCATCGCGTCCTTCATCGGGGCCGACACCGGCGAGGTGGTGTTCACCAAGAACGCCACCGAGGGGATCAACCTGGTGGCCTACGCCATGAGCAACGCAGCCACCGCCGATGAGGACCTGCGTCGCTTCCAGGTGGGCCCCGGGGACGAGATCGTCGTCACCGAGATGGAACACCACGCCAACCTGGTGCCCTGGCAGCAGTTGTGTCAGCGAACCGGAGCAAGGTTGCGCTGGTTCCCGGTGACCGAGGAAGGCCGCCTCGACCTGTCGGAGATGGGGGAACTCATCAACGAACGCACCCGGGTCGTGGCCTTGATCCACCAGTCCAACGTGCTGGGCACGGTCAATCCGGTGGCGGAAATCACCGCACGGGCGCGTGAGGTCGGGGCGCTGGTCGTTCTGGATGCGTGCCAGTCGGTACCGCACATGCCGGTCGACGTCGCCGACCTGGACGTCGACTTCTTGACCTTCTCGGGGCACAAGATGCTCGGTCCCAGTGGGATCGGGGTGCTGTGGGGCCGCCGGGAGCTGCTCGAGGCCATGCCGCCGTTCATCACCGGCGGTTCCATGATCGGTGTGGTCCACATGGAGTACTCCACGTGGGCGGAACCGCCGCAGCGGTTCGAGGCCGGTGTGCCGATGGCTGCGCAGGCCGTCGGTCTGGCGGCCGCCTGTGACTACCTCACCGAGGTGGGGATGGACCGGGTCGCCGCGCACGAGCACGCGCTCACCGAGTACGCACTCAAGCACGTGGGTGCGGTCGAAGGGGTGCGGATCGTCGGCCCCACCGAAGCCGTGGACCGAGGCGGTGCGGTGTCGTTCGTCGTGGACGACATCCACCCCCATGATCTGGGGCAGGTCCTCGACGACAAGGGAGTGGAGGTCCGGGTCGGGCATCACTGTGCCTGGCCCATGCACCGCAAGCTGGGTATCGTCGCAAGTACGCGTGCGTCCTTCTACCTCTACAACACGTTGGAGGACGTGGACGCACTCGTGGAGGCCATCAAGGCGGCCCAGACGTTTTTCGGTACCCGGGGTAGCTAAGGATCATCCTGAACCATGCAGTTGGAAGCGATGTACCAGGAGATCATCCTGGACCACTACCGGAACCCGCAGCACAAAGGACTGCGGGAGCCGTATGACGCGGAGGCACACCACACCAACCCCACCTGTGGGGACGAAGTGACGCTCCGGGTCACGCTGACTCCTGCCACGGGTACCGAACTCGGTGAGGACGCCACCATCGAAGATGTCTCCTACGAGGGGATGGGATGTTCGATCAGTCAGGCCAGCACCTCGGTGCTGACCGAGTTGCTGATCGGCCGGACCGTGACCGAGGGGATCGCCAAGATGGAGGCCTTCACCGAACTCATGCAGTCCCGAGGTAAGGGTGAGCACGACGAGGACGTTCTGGAGGACGCGGTGGCGTTCGCCGGTGTGTCCAAGTATCCGGCCAGGATCAAGTGCGCCCTTCTGGGGTGGATGGCGTGGAAGGACGCGGTGTCGCAGTCCTTGGAGAAGGAAGGCGTCTGATGAGCAAACAAAAGACGAAAACGACCGAGTCCCCTGAGTCGGCCGAGACCGCCGTAGTGTCTCCCGAGCACGAAAAGCTGTGCGAGGAGATCGGTGAGGCGCTCAAGGACGTGATCGACCCCGAGTTGGGCATCAATATTGTCGACCTGGGGTTGCTGTACGGGGTGAACGCCGACGACAAGAGCATCACCCTCGACATGACACTGACCAGTGCGGCCTGCCCGCTGACCGATGTCATCGAGGACCAGACCGTCGGTGCCCTGGACGAGTTCGAACGTGAAGTCATGATCAACTGGGTCTGGATGCCGCCGTGGGGTCCGGACAAGATCACCGATGACGGTCGGGACCAGCTGCGCATGCTGGGATTCAACGTCTGAGGTGTATCGACACGGGCGGGCCGGGGTCCATGGACCCCGGCCCGTTTTTCATTGGTGGGTCCGGCACGAACGACCCCCGGTGCAGAAGTACCTCCGAGGAGAAGAGGTACTGCCGCACCGGCGTCGGACCCCGGACCGAGCACGCCTACTCATGCGCGGTGACACCGCGTGTTCGAGCTCGGGTGCATGGCGAACGATGTGCAAAAGCAGCGGCAGTCGGTACTCAGTGTGTGGCGAACAGCCCCGAGTGCAGTTCTCCGGCGATGTCCGTGTCTCCTCTGTGGGAGAGCAGGTCGACCAGGGTGTGTGGGTCGGTGGAGGCGGAGTCCTCGTCGGAATCGGTGATCCGGCGGGAGAGGATCTGCAGAGCCTCCTCGGTGGAAGCAGGCGCGGTGTAGCCACTCAGATGGAGGGCACGGGCGGTGGGGGAGTACCCACTCATGTCGGTGGCCGGCAGTTTACGCGCGTCCAGCCGATCCCCGGCCACCGTGATGAATATACGATCACCCGGCTGGGCCGCCTGACGTCGCAACAGCGGACGCAGGGAGTCGAAGGTGGGCCGGTCACGCCAGACCAGGACGAGTAGATCCGCGCCCGGGGCGGTCAGACACAGCAAGCGCCCCGGTTGTAGTCCCAGATGGATGGCATAGCCGGTGGGGACCGCGACGGGAGCCCCGTCGAGGTGGTCTGCGGTGACGTCGATGCGATGCCACCATCGGCCGTCGGGGGCGCGGAAGCAACGGGCCGCCATGGCAGGACCACCCGGATCGGGGTGCGGGGGAGCCGATGCTTGCTGTGGAGACTGTTCAGGAGCAGGGACAGGGGCGGGTCGGTGGGACTGCTCGGCCACGGGAGCATGGGGACGCCGGATCGGCAGCCCGTTCTCGGTGGTGGGCCCGTCGGTGGTGGGCGTGACGGTGGCGGGAGCGTCAGCGGTGTGGCCCCCCGGTGTGCTGGTGGGAGCCTCCATGGGAACACTTGGGTCCACGAACACGTGCCCGTCCTTGATGTTGACGCCCGGAGTACTCAGCAACCAGGCCCGCAGCTCCTGCTGACGGATGCCGATCCGCCCCAGGCGGTTGGCGGCGTCGGTGAGGTTCGGAGCATCACCGAGGAGTTCACGGGTCTGCCAACGCAGCCGGTTGGGGTCGTCGGCGATGAGCCATCCGTTGTGCATACGCCGATCGGTGAACAGGGTGATGATCACCCGCCACATGGGGGTGTGCAGAGTGGGCACGTCCACCGGGTGATCGGGGTGGGCGTTGATCAGCCGGTCGATGGTGGTGGCCGAACCCAGCTGCTCGGACAGTTCTTGCAGATGCGCGGTGATGGTCGCGCCCTCGGGCGAGTTGAGCCAGCGCAGCAGACGCTCCTCCACCCTGCGCTGTGCGGAGCGGAGTTCGGTGACGTCCACCGAGATCTGCTCGGAGAGTATGCGGATACTGATCGGGTCGGCGGCGAACAGGCGTTCGGCGGCCACCGTGCGTTCGAGTTCGGGCCAGGAGCGAAACATCTCCTCGACCTGGTCCACGAGGGGGTGTTCACCCGCGACCAGGGGTGGTTCCTCCGGCTCGGCCGCTCTGGCCTTGGGTGGGCCGAAGCTGGGGCGCCGCAGTGTACGGCCGGGGCCGAGCAGGGAGCTGCGGAACTGCGAACGCAGATCCCCGGGTTCGGCGTGCCCGTTGGAGGACCCGCCGTCCGTGGAGGTCTCGGGGAGCATCGCCGCGGAGCTGACCATACCGTCGGGTGCGGAGGAACGTTGCTCCTCGTCACGTTGGGCGCGCAGCGCGCGCAGGGTACGGATCGCACGGGTGGCGGGGCTTTGCGGGGGTGTCTGCTCGTGCTCGGGATCGTTCTCGGTGTCATCGGCATGACCGGAGCCGGTGGCGATGTCGAGGTAGTCCAGCGCTTTGCGCACGTGGTCGGGGGCCGACTCGGGGAGCCAATTGGCGATGGTGCGCACGGCTTCGAGCATCAGCGCGGGGGAGGGGGTGGGACCATCGGGCAGGTCACCGCAGAGTCGTAGGGCACGCCAGGCCACGGCACCGACGATGTCGAGAACACCGCATCCGGGCAACGGCCAGGAACTGATCTCCTGCGGGCACGCGGCGATGAGGCGGTCCCAGTCACCGGCGGTGGCCATGACCGCCCCTCGCACCGGTTCGGCGAAATCGGTGCAGTCCACGGGCTGGGTGCGAAGGGTCGGCAGGAATTCGAAGAGGGGAACATGTCCCCAGTGCTGTACAGCCAGGCGGGCGATGCTCTGGGCGAGCCAGGGCGGACCTGCGATGTCCAAGGCGCGCGCGACCGGTAGCGAGTGCCACCAGCCGTCGATGAGCCGGTCATGCCGAAGCAGGGGTGCCACATCCGGCGACTTCGACCAGCGCAATGCGGGCGCCAGATCGACGAGGCAGATCGGGGAGACGGCATTCATCCGCTGAGGACCTCGACCTCCTGGTGTCTGCACGTGAATTGTGGAAGGAACCGCACGGGCCTTCGGTTCGGTGCACCACAGTACGCGCCTCCGACCCGTCGGGGGGACCGAACTGTCGGTCGACCCTGGAGGATCACGGTGGGCCGAGGTCAGGGGTGCCGTGAGCACTTCTTCGTGATCGTACGTCCCCGAGACGCACATGGGTAGTCCTGGTCCCCTCTGGTTCACAGAACCTTCGGTGGACCAGCTGTGTGACTCTGTTGACCAGAGGTTTTTCGGGCCTTTCGCGCGAACGGCATGTGAGTTACCCCATAGTAGGTTTCTGGTGCATTCGTGACCGAGCGGGCCGCTGAGTGAGGTGATCTTCGTGTGAGTCCCCACAGAAGCCTGAAACGACTCGGTGCCCGGGTATGCTGGACGGGCACTGTCCTCGCCCGACCGGCCTTCGGCCGAGTGGCCGCGCAGTGGCCGAACAGAGGTCGATGGTGTTCGGAAAGATCGGGCCGGTGAGCAACCGCAGCCCGACGCCGAAGGATGTGTTGTTCCTGCGCACCCCCGACGCTGCCCAGGTGTGGGGCGATCGAGTCGGATGATTGGTAGACGTGACAGACCTTGAGATGAACCCCCCCGTGACCGTGCGCGTGGACAGACCTGTTCCGATCCGGTCCTACGTCGCGATCGGTGACAGCATCACCGAGGGGATGGAAGACAACAGCGGACCCAACGGCCAATACCGTGGTTTTGCGGACCGCCTCGCCGAACATCTGGGTACTGTCACCCCGGATTTTCGCTACGCCAACCTCGCCGTCCGCGGTCGACGGATGCATCACATCTTCGGCGAACAGCTCGAACAAACATTGGAATGGGGGCCGGACCTGGTCACCGTCCTCGCCGGTGGCAACGACGTCCTGCGCCCGCGCAACAATCTGGACCAGTTGGCGGAGAAGTTCGAATGGGGAATCCGCCAACTGCGTGACGCGGGGATCCGTGTGGTGATCCTCTCCGGACACGACACCGGATGGATCCCGATCCTGCGCTACTACCGCGGCCGCATTGCCGTGTTCAGCATGCACATGCGCGCTGTCGCCGAACGCACCGGGACCGAGATCGTCGACCTGTGGGCACTCAACGCCCTCACCGACTCGCGGGCCTGGAGCGAGGACCGCCTGCACCTGAACGGCAGCGGACACCAGATCGTCGCTGCACGCATCGCCGACCTCCTCGGCTTTCCCATGGGGCCGCGTGAAGCCTGGAGCGACCCGTGGGGCATACCGCCCCAACAGCTGCCGCGCATCCTGCGCCGTAGGGAGAACCGCCGCTGGGCACGCCAGTACCTGGTGCCGTGGCTGCGCCGCCGTGCCACGGGGCGCTCCTCCGGTGACGGGCGTCAGCCGCGGCGTCCCCGACTGGACCACGTGTACGACGAGGCCACCCGGGAACGCATCCGACGTGACCTCGAAGAACGCAGTTTCGAGGAGCTCGGACGATCGGGGCACCCAGAAAACGAAACACCCCCGAGCGACAGGGCCCTGCCGACCAGCAGCCCCTCGGGAACCAAAGGCCCCGACCCCGTGGACTGACCCGTGTGGTCTCCTGCCCGTACAAGGCCCGGCCTGTACCGGAACGAGCCCGGTGTTCGTTCACGGCCATCGACGGGACCGGAGACCACCGAGTGTCCGATCCCGTCGATGACGCGGCCGATCCGGGGCGGTGCTTCCGGGGCCGCCCTGCGCCCGTGGCTGGTGGTGACGCCCGAGCAGGACCTGTTCCACCGCCCGGTCACAGGGAAACAGCGGCGATCGGAGGGGATCAGGCGCGGCGGAAGGCGATGGCGATGTTGTGGCCGCCGAAGCCGAAGGACTCGTTGATGGCGGCGACGTCACCGGTGGGCATCTCCCGGGGCTTGTCGCGGACGATGTCCACGACCGTCTCGGGGTCGAGTTCCTCGATGTTGATGGTCGGTGGGATACGACCGTCGTGCAGGGCGAGGATGGTCGCGATCGACTCCACGGCTCCCGCACCGCCCAACAGGTGGCCGGTCATGGACTTGGTCGAGGACACCGCGACCCGGTCGGCCGCGGAATCACCCAGAGCCGAACGAATGGCCCGGGTCTCCCCGACATCACCTGCCGGTGTGGAGGTGGCGTGTGCGTTGACGTGTGCGATGTCCCTCGGATCGAGCCCGCTGTCGGTCAAGGCCTGAGTGATGGCGCGTGCCTGACCACGGCCCTCCGGGTCGGGCTGGACGATGTCGTAGGCGTCGTCGGTGTAACCGACCCCGGCGGCGTGGGCGTACACGCGTGCACCGCGCTTGGCGGCGTGTTCGGCCGATTCCAGGACCAGGATCCCGGCGCCTTCGCCCATGACGAAACCGTCACGCTCGCAATCCCAGGGACGGGAGGCACCCTGCGGGTCGTCGTTGCGCGTGGACAGGGCTCGCATGGAGGCGAACGAGGCGATGTTCAGGGGATGGATCGCCGCTTCGGTCCCACCCGCGATCACCACATCGGCGCGCCCTGCGCGGATGAGGTCGACCGCGTTGGCGATGGCTTCGGCACTGGAGGCACAGGCACTGACAGGGGCGTGGGCACCGGCACGGGCGGAGAATTCCAGGGCCACCGCGGCCGCAGGGCTGTTGGGCATGAGCATGGGCACGGTGAACGGGGATACTCGCTTCCAGCCCTTCTCCCGGAAGGTGTCGTACTGCTCCAGGATGGTGAGGATGCCTCCGATGCCACTGGAGACCACAACCCCCAGACGCAGGGGGTCGACCTCAGGGGTGCCTGCGTCGTCCCAGGCCTCCTGTGCGGCGATCAGGGCGAACTGCTGGGTGCGGTCCAGTCGGCGCAGTCGGGGCCTGGGGAGCTTTTCGGAGGGTTCCTGCGCGATCTGCCCGGCAAAGTGCACCGGAAGCGTTTCGTGCCACTCCTCCGGCAGCACACTGACCCCGGACCGACCGTCCAGGAGCGCGGACCATGTGGTCGCAACATCACCCCCGAGGGGAGTGGTGGCGCCGAGGCCGGTGACGACGACATCGGTCTGAATCATGGTCCGATCGCCCTTCTCATGAGTTTTGTCCGGCTGCCGACCGGGAGGCTTGGCGGTTCACTGCTGGGGAAGGCGGGACGGGGCGCCGGAGCCAAAGGCCCGACACCCCGAGCATGCTACTTCTGGATGAAGTTGATGACGTCCTGGACCGTCTTGAGGTCCTTGAGCTGGTCGTCGGGGATCTCCACGCCGAACTTGTCCTGGGCGGCGATAGCGATCTCGACCATGGACAGCGAGTCGATGTCGAGGTCGTCCACGAAGCTCTTTTCCGGGGTCACCTCGGAGGCCTCGGTGCCGACGATCTCCTCGATGATCTCACCGAGGCCGCTCAGGATCTCCTGCTCGCTGTGGGCCATGTTCTTCTTCTCCTTGCTTGTTTTCGGTGTCGGTTCGCAACCACCGTGTGGAACCTCTGTCCTTGGCGGCCGGTTCCCACGGCGTCCTCGCGGGCTCGGGCCGGGGCCCTTCAGGGGATACGGATCACCTGCGCGGCGTAGACCAGCCCCGCACCGAAGCCCAGGGTGAGCACGGTGCTTCCGGACGACAGCTCCCCGCGTCCGACCATGCGTGAGAGCGCGAGCGGGATGGACGCGGAAGAAGTGTTGCCGGCGGTGACGATATCGTGAGCCACCCGTGCCTGGGGCGCTCCCAGGCGTCTGGCGATGGCCTCGATGATGCGTAGGTTCGCCTGGTGAGGGACGAACGCAGTCAGTTCGGAAGGCTCGACCCCGGCCTTTTCCAGGGCCTCCCGTGCGACCTTGTACAGCTCCGTGGTGGTCCAGCGGAAGACCGCCTGCCCCTCTTGGTGGATGTACTTGTGGTCACGCAGGAAGATCGTGTCGGCGCGTTCACCGGAAGAGCCCCACACCACCGGGCCGATACCGTGGTCCTCGGAGGCCGAGACCACGGCGGCGCCCGCGCCGTCGGCGAAGATCACACAGGTGGAGCGGTCTTCCCAATCCACCCATTCGCTGAGTTTTTCGGAACCGATCACCAGTGCGTTGCGGGCACTGCCCGCCCGCACCGAGTCCGATGCCAACCCCAGCGCGTAGCAAAAGCCCGCGCAGGCGGCGTTGATGTCGAAGGCGCCGGGGGCGACGACACCGAGTTCGGCGGCCACGGTTGCAGCGGTGTTGGGGATCTGGTCCCGAACGGTACAGGTGGCCACGATCACCAGATCGATGTCGGCCGGGGACATCCCACTGGCGGCCAGCGCCTTGCCACCGGCCGCGATCGCCATACTCGCCACGGTCTCCTCGGGACCGCCCACACGCCGTTCCTTGATGCCCACACGGCTTTGGATCCACTCGTCGGTGGTGTCGATCCGGGACGCCAGATCGGCGTTGGTGATCACCTGACTGGGTTGGTACTCACCGAAGCCGCGAATGATCGCGCCTCCCGAGGCACTGGAGGACCTCAACATGGTCAGCCTTCCTGTTCCGTGCCCGAGGGGAAAACGCCCGCGTGCTCCTTGACAAGGGCGCGGGCCCGCTCGAGATCGTCGGGGGATTTGATCGCGAGAAGTTCGACGCCGCGCAGTGCCCGCTTGGCCAGACCGGTCAGGGTCCCTGCGGGGGTCAACTCGATCAGGGCTGTCACCCCGAGGTCGGCGAGTGTCTGCGTGCAGGCGTCCCACCGAACCGGGGAGGAGATCTGCGTCACCATGTGGTCGAGGTACTCGGAGCCTTCTTCGACCACGGCCCCGTCGGCGTTGGAGAGCAGACGCACGGTCGGGTCGCCCGGGCTCAAGGAGCGAGCGGCCTTGCGCACCCTCTCCATGGCGGGGGCCATGTGCTCGGTGTGGAAAGCACCGGCGACCGACAACGACCTCAGACGGGCACGCTCCGGCGGGGCCTCGGCGAGCGCGGCAAGTTGCTCGGTGGTCCCCGCTGCCACGATCTGCCCCGACCCGTTGTCGTTGGCGGCGGTCAGCCCGGCCGCTTCGATGGCGGCCAGAACGTCCTCACGCTTGCCGCCGAGCACCGCGGTCATCCCGGTCTCGGTACGTGCAGCGGCCTCGGCCATCCCACGCCCACGCTCGGTGACCAGGGTCAGGGCGTCCTCGGGGGACAGGACCCCGGCGATCGCGGCCGCGGTGAACTCACCGACACTGTGACCCGCCGTGGCATCGACCAGGCCGGGGTCGACGGGTAGCGCGGAATCGACGTCGGACAACGGGCCGAACAGCGCAGAGGCCACGGCCAGACCGGCGCTGACCAGCAGCGGCTGGGCGACGGCCGTGTCACGGATCTCGTCCCCGTCCGCGACGGTGCCGTAGCGCACCAGATCCAGTCCGGTCACCTCGGACCATGTGGCGAACTGCGCGGGAACACCGGGCAGTTCGAGCCATGGAGAGAGGAAACCAGGAGCCTGGGCGCCTTGGCCGGGAGCAACGATGACAAGCACGACATCCACCTTGCCCTGTGGGAAGAGAACAGTTGGATGAGGAGAGACACGAAGTTCACGCCAAGGCGTTTGTGGATACCCCACAAAAGAACCTCGGGTGTGTGTCTCTGGCCCCGAAACCGCTGTGAGCAGTCACCCTCGACGGTATAGCGAGAGCCCCTTTCCGGGGTCGTCCGGGTGCACGGTGCAAGGTGAAGCACAAGAGTGGGACACCACCCCGCCCGGGTGGGGATGCCAACCTGGAGAGGTGAACACCGAAATCGAATGCCCCGGGGACGCCGACGACGAAGGTCCCGCGGCCGAACCCGATCAGGAGCAGCTGCGAGCCCGGACCACTCGCCGACTGGAGCGTTCCATGGGCAGCCTGGGCACCGCGGCCGTGGCCAGGATGGAAGAGCGTCTTGGCTGGTTCCGCAGGATGTCGGCCCAGGACCGCTCGTGGATCGGACTGGTCGCCCAGTCCGGTGTGGCGGCCTTCGTCGACTGGTTCCGCAACCCTGTGCGGGGCCGTCCCGCCATCACCGTCGAAGTCTTCGGCACAGCGCCCCGTGAACTCACGCGCTCGGTCTCCCTGCAACAGACCGTGGACATGATCAGGGTGGTCATCGACGTGGTCGAGGGACAGGTCGACGACCTGGCCGCGCCCGGTGGCGTACAACAGTTGCGTGAGGACATCCTGCGTTACACCCGCGAGGTGGCCTTCAGCTCCGCAAAGGTCTACGCGCGTGCTGCGGAGGCACGTGGTGCCTGGGACGCACGCCTGGAGGCCCTCGTCGTCGATGCCTTGCTGCACGGTGACCACGAGGACGGGTTGCAGACCTGGGGGTCGGCCTTGGGGTGGACGCACACCCCGGTCATCGCCGTGGCCGGCTCCGCCGGGCACGAGAACGGCGGCAAGGTCCTCGACGACCTGCGCGCGGCCGCTCGCCGGATGAGCCATGACGTACTCGCGGGAATGCAGGGTGACCGGGCGGTCGTGGTCGTGGGGGTGGGGGATCGTTACCGGCCCGAAGAGCTGCCCACCGCCGCGGCCGAACCCCTGACCGGCCTGTTCGGACCCGGACCGGTCGTGGTGGGGCCTGCGGTGCCGGACCTGAGGGCGGCCGGCGCCTCGGCCCGGGCAGCGATCAGTGGCCTGCGCGCCGCTGTGGCCTGGCCCGACGCACCGCGGCCGGTACTTGCCGAGGATCTGCTGCCCGAACGGGCACTGCAAGGGGACTCCGAAGCGCGCAAACAGCTCGTGGAGGAAATTTATCGCCCTCTTCTCGGCGCGGGATCTCCACTCCTGGACACTCTGTCCGTGTATCTTGAACATGCCTCCTCTTTGGAAGCCACGGCACGCATGTTGTTCGTGCACCCCAACACGGTCCGCTACCGGCTCAGCCGGATCGCGGAGCTCACGGGCCGGACACCGTCCGACGGTCGGGGATCCTTCGTCCTGAGGGTTGCGGTTGCACTCGGTCGCATGACCGAGGCCGAAGAGAGCTGAGGATCACAGAACCTTTCGGGCTCGTGGGGGACTCCAACGAAACGCACGTGATCCGATTGTTGCCTGCCTGTTCTGTCTGCTTATCGATGTTTCACCTGTGTCGGGTATGCCGGTGACCAGTTGAACAAAACTGTGTGCGTCCGGGAACCATGTGTGCGTCCGGGAACCACAGGAGAAGAGATAGATTCGAGATGGGCGGTTCGGTGGCGGGCCCGCGGAGGCAGGCGCACCTTCGTGTGAGGATTCTCGCGCTGTTCCGACATGACGTTCTTGGGGGGTCAACACTGTGGTCGAGCGACCGAGGACAGGGGTTCAGCTCCTGAGGTCTGTGACCGACTTCGTCCTACAACCCACGCAGGAGGGTGAACTGCGCCGCCGGGCGCTGTTCTGGCTTCCCGCACCGCTGCCGATCCTGGGGCTGGTGTGTCTACTGGTGGAAGGAACCTTCTCCGCCTCCGGCTGGACCATCCTCCTGGCCGCCAGTGTGGGTGTGGGGACTCTTCTGCTGGCGCTGGTGGTCCAACCCACCCCACTGCCGGAGGGCCTGTCCCCGGTGGTCTCTGCACGTCGCTCCCTGCATCGTTTCCGCCAGTTCACGGCGCTACGCATCGCCCTGGCGCTGGTGCCGGTCGTGATCGGTGCGGCTGCCTCGATCATCGGGGGCGGGATGTACCCGCTGTTCGCCGCGCTGGCCCTGGCCTGGCCACAGATCCTTTTGGCCATGCCGACCTTCTTCACCATCACCAAGGCACGTCGTGCCATGGAGGCCTGGGGGACCACCGCCTACTTGTGGCACGCGCTGTCCCGCTCGGCCAAGGTCACCTGGCCGATCGTGACCCCGCTCGCCCATGCCTGGCGCACCTGGCGTGCGGAGCGGGCCGAGAACCGGAAGGAGGCACGCCGCAACGCCGATCTGCGCAGGTCGGAGCAGGAGGAGCGGGACCGGGCGCGTGACCCGCAGATCGCGCCTTCCACACCGTGCCCGCCGGTCGAGACAGAGCAGCCCGTGCCCGCCGCTTCCGAGGAGAGTTCCGGCCACGACGGGTCCGACGCACCCCTTTCCTCGGCCTCGCCCGAGGAAAGGACAGGTCTGGTTCCGAATTCCTCGGAGAACGCGGACGGACCCACGACCGGGCAGATGCGTGCGGTGGGCCGTCCCCGGGCGAACCGGGCCCAGTCGCTCCCCGTCCAGAGCAGGGCGCTCGGTCTCGGTGTGCGCCAGAGCCGTCGTAACCCTCAGTCCACCCGCAGACCACGGTCGTACAAGCCCTGACGTTCCGCCGACACGGCATCCCGGTGACCGGGGCCGTCGGACAGCCCCGGTGACGGTGATGTGCGGCAGGCCGCACAGGGCGACCAGGGACGGGCCATCCGGCCGGCACGTCGTTGTCGGTCCGGTCCACCGAGCGTTGAAGATGTGGGGACGAGCACCCATCACAGTCGGGCGCCGTGACGCACCACGGGCAGTGCATCGGGCCCACCCTGGGGGCAGTGGTACCAGAGCGCCTCGGCATCACGGCCGTCGAAAGTCACCTCACCGATGGTGTTGCCGAAGTAGGGCCGCTCCTCCAGGCGCCAACGCAGGGCGGGCGGATCCATCCCGGCCAGACGCGCCATCACCGTTCCGGCCGCATGGAAGGGCCACGTCGCCGACATGCGGGCCATCCGGCGCAGAGGCGGCGGCAGTTGGTTGCACAAAGGGGAGGAGACCAACTGGGCGATGCGTGAGGTGGTCCGACCATTGCGCGGACGGACCCGAGCCAGGTAGGAGAAGTGCACGTCGCCACTGAGCAGCAGGATCGTGGCCGGGCTCGCCCCACGCCTGCCACGGGCCAGATCGAGCACTCCGTCGGCCAAGCGGTGGAACGAGTACTGGAAGGCGCCCCAGTGCTCCAGGTCAAGTTTTTGCCGGAGTTTTTCGGCGGGTGCACGCAGCCATCCACCCCAGGCGCCGGCGCACACGGCCTCGTTCCAGGCCTCCAGATGGTGTACGGCAGGTGGGAGCAGCACGGGGACGGTGGAAGCGATCACCAGGTGTTCGGGGCCGCCGGTCAGGTGCTCGTCGAGCCATTCGTGCCCCCGAGGGCCCAGGATCGATCGGGAACCGTCGGAGGGGTCGTTCTCACCCAGAGCACGCGAGCAACGGGTGTCGGTGAGCAGAACCCTCACCGCACCGATGTCGTGGCAGTGGCTCCACTGATAGCAGGACGGCTCGTCGTACACCTGCTCGGCGAAGGCGTCGAGCAGTTCCGCTGTGTCCCCCCGGTGGGCGCGTATCCGTGTCCACACGGGATCCTTCTCCCGGGCCTCGGGGGAGAGGTTGCCCAGGTGCTGATACACCCAGTAGGCACTCAGCCCGTTGATGATCCGGGTACGCCACCACGGCAGGTCCTCCATGGCACGCCGCCAGGCCGCAGAGGTGTTCCAGTCGTCACGGATGTCGTGGTCGTCGAAGACCATCAGGGTCGGCACGGTCGACAACAACCACCGCACCTGGGGGTCGTTCCATGCCTGTCGGTACAGTTCGGCGTACTCGTCGTAGTGCACGACCTCCCCCTCGGGGGCGCCGTTCTCAGAACCTTCCCGGGCCCGATGAAGGAAGGCGTGCATGGGTTCTTGAAGTTCGTCGGCGTAGACCTGATCGCCGATGAGCAGCAGCGTCGAATTGACCTCGATGCCTTCGGCGGCCAGGCGGCGAGCGGTCGCACGCAGCATGTCCGGCCCGTGGTGGACCACCCCTTCGGGGGTGTCACCGATGGGTATGTAACACGAGCCGTACAGCAGCCGGGTGGGTGCCTGCGGGTCCACGGTGCGCAGCACACTCGGAGGAAAGGGGCTGTGTGGTTCCGGCCACACGCGGTCCTCGTCCAGGAAGACCTCGTACGGAAGGGCCGATCCCGGCTCGAGGTCCACCACTTCGCACACGGCGTAATGATGGCCGTGGACGGTGAAGGTCTCCGCCGAGACGGTCGTGTGTCCGTCGACACGGACGTGTACTCGACAGGGCGCGTCGGTCTCCACCCACACTGTCGCGCTCGTGGTGCCTGCGTGCCGCAGCAGAGGGCCCAGACGTAAAGACACAGTCACCGAATCCTCTCCTTTTGCCCAGGTTCGCACATGTGTGGGTCACGTGGGAACGTGCCGGAGCAGACAGGGAAGCGCAAGAGCCCATGACCGGAACGGTGGGATGGTTGCGTGATGGCTCCGGCTGAGCGAAGGTGGCGCTATGCGGACACAGATCCTGGAGCTGCACACAGGCGGATCGGAGAGTATCACCGACATCACCCGCGAGTGCAGCGACCTTGTCGCCGGGTCCGGCGACGGCCTGCTCAACGTGTTCGTCCCGCACGCGACCGCGGGCGTGGCGATCATCGAACTCGGGGCAGGCTCCGACGAAGACCTGCTCGCCTCACTGGACGATCTCCTGCCGGCCGACGACCGCTGGCGTCACAGGCACGGATCCCGGGGCCACGGTCGTTCTCACGTCATGCCGGCCTACATCGCCCCTCAGACCACCGTTCCGGTGATGGACGGTGAACTTCAATTGGGCACGTGGCAATCGGTTGCCGTGGTCGATCTGAACGTGGACAACCCGGACCGTCAGGTCCGACTGTCCTTTCTCACGTCCTCGTGAGACCTCACATCGGGTATCGAGGATTCACACACGCTTTGACTGGACATGCCATTAGCGTGTGGACTGGGCCATCAATGATGGTTGCGGGCCCTCGAGCCGTGCGGTGAGAACGCCCGGCACCGTTGTGAAAACTGCTTTTGTGCAGACAAGATGAAAAAACCATGTGTGGAGGAGAACTTTCGTGAGCGCGACCGCGGGCCAAGCACAGAGCGAGCGCGGCTTGGCTGACCGACTCGGGTTCAAACCGGGTCAGGTGGTGCAGGAACTCGGTTTCGATGATGACGTGGATGAAGGGTTGCGTGCTTCCATCGTCGAATTCACCGGTGAGGAACTGGTCGACGAGGACTTCGACGGTGACGTCGACGCAGCATTGCTGTGGTGGCGGTCCGACGAAGAGGACGACCTCACCGACGCCCTGATGGACACGGTGACCACCATCGCCGATGGCGCCACAATTTTGGTGCTCACCCCGAAGCCCGGGCGTGAGCTGCACGTGTCGCCCACCGACGTTGCAGAGGCCGCCACCACCTCCGGTCTGTCGCAGACCAGCGCTGTGAGCATCGGTTCGGAATGGTCGGGCACTCGCCTGGTGGTTCCCAAGAGGTGACGAGAACCGCACGGCACAGGTGAACCGTTCGCGATGCCGCGCGCTCGTCGACGAAGGCGCGCGGCATCGCGGCATGCTCCGACACGACGAACCCCACGAGCGAGGACATGAGTGAGCCGGTCCCCACGGGTGTGATCGCGCCCGACTTCACTTTGCAGGATCAGCACGGTCAGGACGTTTCCCTGGCTGCTCTGCGTGGTCGACCCGTGCTGCTGGTCTTCTACCCCTTGGCCTTCTCCGGGGTGTGCTCGGGGGAGCTCGCGCAGTTGCGTGACCGGTACACCGAGTTCGTCGAGTACGACACGGTGGTGCTCGCGGTTTCGGTGGACTCGACCTTTGCGCTGCGGACCTGGTCCGACCGCGAAGGTTTTCCCTTCGCACTGCTGTCGGACTTTTGGCCGCACGGGGGTGTGGCCGACACCTACGGCGTCCTCGACACCGACCGTGGTGTCGCCCGCCGTGGTACCTTCCTGATCGACGCAGAAGGGTCCGTCCGCTGGAAGATCGTGACCCCTGCGTCCGAACCACGTGACGTGGACGCCTACCTCACACAGATCCGTGCGTTGCCCTGAACACACGGTTGTGGAAGCAGGTACGCGTCCACCTCCGAGAGCCGGTATGCTCTTCCTCGGAGCACGGGCGTGTAGCTCAGTTGGCCAGAGCGGTTGCCTTACAAGCAATAGGTCAGGGGTTCGAGTCCCTTCGCGCCCACCCAGGTCAGCGCCGGCCCCGAGAGGCCGGCGCTGTTCTTCGTGGGGAGCAGGGTCGCCAAAAGGGTTGCCGATGCCCGCTCGGTGAACAGATCGCCCATGACGTCGGTCCTCTCCGTGATCACCGGACGCAGCTCCTTGCGGTGGACGAGTTCGGTCGTATTGGTGCTGCTGTGCCCGACCAACCGGGCGATGTTCTCCAAGTGCACACCTTCGGCGGACATCAGCGACACGAAGCTGTGGCGCAACTCCCGGGGAATCCACGATCCTTTCACGCCGGCCACCCTCACGATCGCTCGGAAGTCGCGCCGCACGTTGTTCACGTCCAGCACGGCACCGGTGCGGGTGCGGAACACGAAGTCGGTGTCAGGCCGGCTCTTTCCTGCCGCTTCCCGTTCGGTCTCCTGCGCCGCCGGGTGAGCCTTGAGCGCTTCCACGACGGGCGGCGGCCAGGACCACTTTTACCTGTTCCGGGTTCAAGGCCTTACTGGGGCGCCCGGCTTTGCCCACACGGCCACCACATGGCCCACGGCGACCACGTGATGGACCGAACCCTTCGATCGGAGAAAAGCGCGTGCAGCAGGCCCTGGACGCGGCAGCTCGGGACACTCCGAAGGGTTGCGATTTGCTCGGTCGTCTCCCGCCCACGCTGATTTGTTCGGACAGTTCGAAGCCTGCCCCGGTAGATGGCTGATCGGTCGATCGCCGTGCGATGTGGGACCAACGGCCCCAGGGGGTGGACCGTGCCGGTACGACAGAATGGAGCCGTGAAAAGACACGTGATCGCGGCGGCCGGTGTGTTCGCCCTGACGTTGACCGGTTGCTCCACCCACGCCCCAGAAGCCGATCGGACCCCGCCCGGCCCATCGACCGGTGCCATCGATCAGGCCGAGTTCTTGGCCGCGCACGACCTGGACGGCATGGACGGGGAACAGGTCGTCGACCACCTCGACCGGATGCCCGTGACCGATCGCTCCACCGAACTCATGGCTTCCGTGCGCGCTGACCAGCTGCTTTTGACCGACGCCGAGCAGGAGGTCGCCCTCCCACTGGCCGAGGGCGAGTTCTATCTGTCCGTGGCCCCCTACGTCGATCGGACCCACGAATGCTTCTACCACTCCTTGACCACCTGCCGTGGTGAGCTGACCAACCAGGACATCGACGTCCGCATCGTCGACGACACCAGTGGGGAAGTCCTGGTCGACGAGGAAGTGACCACGTTCGACAACGGCTTCGCCGGCTTCTGGCTCCCACGGGACGTCGACGGCACCATCGAGGTCACCCAC
Source organism: Candidatus Nocardiopsis merdipullorum (assembly GCA_019115445.1). Classification (GTDB taxonomy): domain Bacteria; phylum Actinomycetota; class Actinomycetes; order Streptosporangiales; family Streptosporangiaceae; genus Nocardiopsis; species Nocardiopsis merdipullorum. The sequence goes on along the minus strand of DXDP01000340.1, from coordinate 3,902 downwards.
GACGGACTCACCGGCCGCAGTGCCTTCTCCAGCGGTGACGAGGGGGCGACCTGCCTGACCACCCTTCAGCTGGAGAAGACCTGAGGCCGTGACCCGGTCGATTCCGGGCGAGGCCGCCCTCGACCCGCGCGTGGGCAGGACCTTGGTCTCACCCGCCCCTGGCCGGGATGATGTCCGGAAAGGTGGGCGAGTTCACGGAAAGAGGCTGAAGATGCGCGTCGTCGTCATCGGAGCGGGGATCGGGGGCCTGGCCCTGGCCAGGGGACTGACGGAGCGCGGCCACGAGGTGAGTGTGTACGAAAGCGCCGAGGAGCTGCGGCGCGGCGGTGCCGGACCGACCTTGTACCCCAACGGCACAGCGGCGCTCTTGGCGCTCGGTGTGGACGTGTCGTCCCTGGGGCGTGCCCTGGAGACGATGGTCCTCCGCACCCCCGCGGGCGAGGTGCGGGGTGCTGTGGACCTGGCGGCACTGGCCACGAAACTGGGGTACGACGTGCGTCAACTGCCCCGGCGGAGCCTGCTGGGAACCCTGGTCGGAGGACTTCCGGAGGAAACCGTGCGCTTCGGTCGGGCGTGCGTCGCGGTGAGACGATCCGCTTCGGGGCCGGTCGTCGTACTCGACGACGGGGAGCAGGTGTGCGCAGACGTGGTGGTGGGTGCCGACGGTGTGCGTTCGGTGGTACGTCGGGAACTGTGGGGTGTTTCCGATGTTCGCGAGACCGGGTGGGCGAGCTGGTTGGCGTTGACCCCGGTGCCGATCACCCTGGCGGACGGGGGTGACGGGTACATCGTGCAAGCACCGGGCCGGACGACCTCGGCCGTCCCTGCGGGGGACGGTCTGGTGCAGTGGTGGTTCGACCTGCCTTGGGGGCCGGGTCTGCCGTTCCCGGAGTCACCGGTGGCGGAGTTTCGGGCCCGTTTCGGTGGGTGGGCCGACTCCGACGTCCAGGTGGTGCTCGAGCACGCCCGTGACGAGGACGTGGCCCCCTTCCCCCACGTGCACGGTGAGGTGCGTCACGGATGGGGCAGGGGTGCGGTGACGCTTCTGGGGGATGCGTCCCATTCCTTCCCGCCCTCCACGGGGCAGGGGGCCAATCAGGCCTTGGAGGACGCCTGGGCGCTCACCCTGGCGTTGTCGGGGAAAAACGCCGAGAACGATCCGGAGGCGGCCCTTCGTCGCTACGAGTACGCCCGCTACCGGCGTGTGGCCCGTGCATCGGCCGTTTCGGACGCGGGGAACCTCCAGCAGCCCTCGAAGTCGCGACTGCCCCAAGGGGTGAGGGATCGGATGCTGACCGGTCGGTTCCTCTGCTACGTCCGGTCGGTCAGCAGCGTGTTGGCGGCCGAACGGGCGGGTGTGCGACTTCCCTGACCGAAAGGGCCTTGCGCTGGGTGTTTTCCGTGCTTTCTGCCTCGCGGTGAGAGGGCAGAATTTTTGAAAACGGAATGAGGTGAGGTTAGACTAACCTCACTCCGGCGGGGTTCTCCTGCTTTGTCCCGTTGTGTCTTCCGGGCTCCGCAACCCCGCACGACACCGGCCCACCGTACTCGGTAAGGTCGCCCCCGGTACGAAAGCAGCTCGAGCATGGACCCCACTCTGCGCCGCCTCGGCGGCATCGGACTCGCCTTCCTTCTCGCCCTCGGCGTCACCTCCTGTGGCACCACTGCCGGTGACAACGACACCGAAGGAGGAAACTCCGAGGACGGGACCTTCCCGGTCGAGATCGACAGCGCACTGGGCACCGCGGAGATCCCCGAACAGCCCGAACGAGTGGTCACACTCGGTCAGGGCTCTGCGGAGACCGCGATCGCGCTCGGCACGGTCCCCGTCGGCGTCGAGAGCTACGAGTGGGGCAGCGACGACACCGGACACCTGCCCTGGATCCACGAGGCCGTCACCGAGGCGGACGAGGAACTGCCCGCCCAGTTCGCCGGCGAGGACGACATCGACTTCGAGGCGATCATCGAACTGGCCCCCGACGTCATCCTCGCCCCCTGGTCCGGCATCACCCAGGAGCAGTACGACATCCTCTCCGACATCGCCCCGACCGTCGCCTACCCCGACCTGCCGTGGAGCACCGACTGGGACCAGCAGATCGAACTCGTCGGACAAGCCCTGGGACAACCGGACGAGGCCGATGAGCTCATCGAGGACATCGAGGAGCAGTTCGCCGAGGCCGCCGCCGACAACCCCCACTTCGCCGATCTGACCTTCTCCTACGTCTACACCGACGGCCCCGGCACCCTGGGTGTGTTCCTGCCCGACGAGCAACGTGTGGCGATGGTACGAGAACTAGGGCTGACCGTGGACCCGGTCGTGGAGACCTTCCCCGAGACCGAGGGCACCGATTCGGCTCTCATCGGCCTGGAGAACGCCGACGCCCTCGCCGACAGCGACCTGCTGTTCACCTTCTACAGCGACGAGGAGACCCGGGCCGAGATCGAGGACCAGGAACTGTACGCAGCCATCCCCGCGGTCGAGCGCGGATCCGTCGTGGTCAGTGACGACCCTTCCTTCGTCACGGCCTCCTCCATCATCAACCCGCTCACCGTCCCGTGGGTCATCGAACGCTATGTGCCGCTCATCGACGAAGCCGCCGACACCCTCGACGATTGATCCGGTGCTCAGTACACGACCGGCACCGTCCCGGACCCGACGCACCCGTGCCCTGATCATCCTGGGTGCGGGGGTGGCCGCGCTCGCGGTGACGATCTTCCTCAGTCTCGTCCTGGGCAGTCGCCCCACATCACCGATGGAGGTCTGGCAGGTCCTGCTCGGACGGGGAGATCCCTTCACCGCCACGGTCGTGGAGAGCCGCTACCCCCGCACTCTGCTCGGTGTGCTCGCCGGGGCCGCCCTGGCCACATCCGGAACACTCATACAAGGCATCACTCGTAACCCCCTTGCCGACCCCGGACTGCTCGGGATCAACGCGGGTGCGGCCGCAGGGGTGGTCACCGCCACCGCCCTTTGGGGATCCACCTCGGTCACCGGCACCGTATGGGCCGCACTTCCCGGAGCGCTCCTGGTCGGCCCGGTCGTCCACGCCATCGGTGGTCGGGGTGGCAGTGCGGTCCGTCTGCTCCTGGCCGGGGCGGTGATCTCGGCGGTACTGACCGCTTACGTGCAGGCAGTCGCGCTCAGCATGCCCGACGCCTTCGACAGCTACCGATACTGGGTCGTGGGTGCTCTGGCCGGACGGGGATTCGACGTGGCCATGGCCGTCCTGCCCGTTCTGGGGGCGGGCGTGGTCCTGGCCCTGTGCGTGATGCGTGGACTCAACGCCCTGGCCCTGGGTGAGGCGACGGCGACCGCGTTGGGGGCCAACACCCTGTTCGCCCGGGCCGGTGGGCTCTTGGCGGCATCCCTTCTCGCCGCGGGGGCCACCGCCGCGGTCGGCCCGATCGCCTTCATCGGGCTGGCCGTGCCGCATGTGGTCCGCGCCCTGGTCGGCGTCGACTTTCGTCTGCAGATCCCCTTCGCACTGCTGATCGGCCCGACCCTGTTGTTGCTCGCCGACGTGGTGGGACGGACCCTGTTCCGGCCGACCGAACTCATGGTCGGGGTCGTCACCGCGTTCGTCGGTGCTCCCGTACTGCTCTACGCGGTGCGCAAGCTGAGGGGGAGCACATGAGTGTGGGAACCCGACCCGCCAGGAGTATGCGGGCAGGGCGGAAGGCGCCCCGATGGAATTCCGGTCCCGTCCTGCGCCTCGGGGGCGTCCTTGCCCTGCGTGTACGGCCGCGTACCTTGACGGTGGGTGTTTTGCTGTTCACCGTACTGGCGGGTCTGGCCGGGACCACCCTCGTCCTGGGAGACATGGGCATTCCCCTGCATCGGCTGTGGAGTGTGTCGACCGGTACGGGAAAGGCCACAGAGTCCTTCGTGCTGGAAAGGTTGC
>DXDP01000339.1 GCA_019115445.1 Candidatus Nocardiopsis merdipullorum | reverse complement strand
CCAACGTCCTCTGCGCATCGCGTGTCACCTCCCAGCGACAAGACCGCCCCTTCCCTCGGCTTGGCGGCCTTTGAGGTGACTTGTACCCATTCCTGCTGTTCAGAAAGACCAACGGCCGTGGACACCTGGGTGTCCACGGCCGTTTCGTCCAAGGTCTTGTACGCGGTCAGTAGGTCGGCAGGCTGGGGTCGACCTGGTTGATCCAGGCAAGGACGCCCCCACCGACATGCACGGCGTCGGAGAACCCGGCGGACTTGACCGCGGCCAGGGCCTCCGCCGAACGCACACCGGACTTGCAGTGAAGGACGACACGCTTGTCCTGCGGCAACTGCTCGAGGGCACGTCCGTTGAGGAACTCGCCCTTCGGGATGAGCTTCGCCCCGGGGATGTTGACGATCTCGTACTCGTTCTTCTCCCGGACGTCGACGAGGAAGATGTCGTCGGGCTTGTGGTCGATGAGCTCCTTGAGCTCGGACGCGGTGATGGTGGCATCGGCCGCGGCCTCGGTCGCCTCCTCCGACACCGTGCCGCAGAAGGCCTCGTAGTCGATCAGTTCGGTGATGGGTTCGGTGTCGGGGTCCTTGCGGACCTTGACCTCACGCCAGCTCATTTCCAGAGCATCGAAGATGAGCAGCCTGCCGACGAGCGGATCACCGATGCCGGCGATCAGTTTGATGGCTTCGTTGACCATGACCGATCCGACGGATGCGCACAGCACCCCCAGGACACCACCCTCGGCGCAGGAGGGGACCATCCCGGGCGGCGGGGGCTCCGGGTACAGGTCACGGTACTGGGGTCCGTACTCGTTCCAGAAGACACTGATCTGGCCGTCGAAACGGTAGATCGAACCCCACACGTAGGGCTTGTTCAAGATGACGCAGGCGTCATTGACCAAATAGCGGGTGGCGAAGTTGTCGGTTCCGTCGAGAACCAGGTCGTAGTCGCGAAGGACGTCCAACGCGTTGTCCGATTCCAGGCGATCCTGGTGAAGGATCACCTCGACGTTGGGGTTGACCTCCTTGACACTGTCTCGGGCGGACTCGGCCTTGGGGCGATCGATGTCACTCTGGCCGTGAATGATCTGGCGCTGGAGGTTGGACTCGTCGACCACGTCGAAGTCGATGATGCCCAGCGTTCCCACGCCCGCGGCGGCAAGGTACAGCAGCGCGGGGGAGCCGAGGCCGCCCGCGCCGACGACGAGGACCTTGGCGTTCTTCAGACGCTTCTGGCCATCCATACCCACGTCGGGGATGATCAGGTGGCGCGAGTAACGGCGCACCTCGTCCACGGTCAGCTCGTCGGCCGGTTCGACCAGCGGCGGCAGCGACACGGTGACTCCTCAAGTCTGTTCGGGTTGCTTCACATCGCCCGTGTCCGGGAGGAAGCACCGGGCGGGGGCGGAGCGTGAATCGTGCTTGCGTCAATACCCAACCTAACGGGTGGGGTATTACATTCCCACCCTGGGGAGGCGCCCGCAGTACGCACAACATCCACCCCACCTCCATCAACCACAGGAGGTCACGTCTTCATTCCGAGTCGATTCCCGAGTCGACGTACCGGGCAGGGGTAGGGGTCCATGCAGCCATGACGCTGGGAGGAGCTCGTGACCACTGACGACCATTCCGAGAACAAGGAACGCGCCTCCTTCGAAGAACCGGTGGACGTGGTGCCCGAGGCGGACGCCGCGGACCAGCGCACCACCACAGAACCCGAGGGGGAGGACGACTGGCAGGTCGAGGCCCGGGACCAGTCCCTCGGGGAGGCCGCCGAAGCAGACGTGGTCGATCAACTGCGGGACGCAGGCGACGACGAGGAGGAGTGGCGGTGACCAACCTTCTGCGTGAGAACAGAAGCACAGAAATTCACTTTTATTGGTCATAAGAGATCCGCTTGGCCGCTCTACAAGGCATTTTGACCGCTTCGCGGCGAAATGATCCTTCCCAAGGCACCCATGGCCAACTTACGCAGGAGTAGGATGAGGAAAAAGCTGTGGAACGCGTCACCGAACCGTCGGCGCGTCGAGCAGCATGAACCACGCAGATGTATGGCGTGCATCTGCCATGCCGAGTTCGGAGGGTGTGGGTGTGACAGCTACGTCAGACGCCCGCGCCCGGGGCACCCGCTTGCCCCGGGTCAGGCGCCGTCGCCAACTCCTGGCCGCAGCGCAGGAGATTTTCGTCGCCCGCGGTTACCATGCGGCAGCCATGGACGAGATCGCCGACCGCGCCGGAGTCAGCAAGCCAGTGCTCTACCAGCACTTCCCGGGGAAGCTGGAGCTCTACCTGGCCCTGCTGGAGGAACACTCCGAGGTGCTGGTCGAAAAGCAGCGGGAGGCCTTGGAGAGCACCGACGACAACCGTCAGCGTGTCACCGCCAGTTTCCGCGCCTACTTCGACTTCGTCGCCGGTGACGGGGAAGCCTTCCGCCTGGTGTTCGAGTCCGATCTTCGCAACCTGCCCGCCGTCCGGGAGAAGAGCGAACAGACCATGCAGCGGTGCGCCGAACTCATCGGGGCAGTCATCCGCCAGGACACGAGCATCTCCGACGAGGAGGCCCATCTGTTGAGCATCGGCCTGGTCGGTATGGCCGAGACCAGCGCCCGGTACTGGCTCAACAACCACGGGTCGGTACCCAAGGACGCGGCGGAACAGCTCGTGGCCCGCCTGGCCTGGCGCGGCATCAGTGGCTGGGACCTGCAACGCAAGGAAGACGAGAACAGTGCTCCTCAGGAGTCCTGATCTGTTTTCCCCGATCTCCACCCCCGGAACGTATCCACGATTCCGGGGGTTTTCGTCTGTTTCCTCGCCGCCGGATTCTCCCCCACTATTTTCTGAACATCACCCACGGCAACCCAAAAAATGAGTCAATAAAAAGCAATCATCCCCGTAGGTCAGAAACAAGAGGTTCGATTCCCTTACGTCGGGTATCGCCCGGATGAGAAGCACAGACTTCTCTTCGCCGTATCCGCTCTGGCGAAATTCGTCATCCGGCGGATCGATGCGATACGGGGGTGAACACGTATGGACATGGGTCAGAGCCTGAGGACGGCCTGGGAGGCGGTCGCCTCCTTCGTTCCACTGCTCATCGGCTTTCTGGTCATCCTGGCTCTGGGGTGGTTGATCGCCTGGCTCGTGGGCAAGGCGGTTGCCAAGGGCTTGCACAGTGTCGGGCTGGACCGAGCTCTCCACCGCGGTGGTGTGGGCGAGTACTTCGAGCGCAGCCGCTGGGGCGCCAGTGAGCTGGCCGGAAAGATCATCTATTACGTCGGACTGTTGTTCGTGTTCACGCTCGCGTTCAACATTTTCGGGCCGAATCCGGTGAGTTCTCTGCTCAGCGACGTCATCGCCTGGATCCCGCACGGTATCGTCGCCCTGGTGATCGTGGTGGTGACCGCGATGATCGCCAAGGCGGTGCGAGACGTTGTCTCCAACGCGCTCAGTGGTCTGTCCTACGGGCGTTTCCTGGCCAACGTGGCGGCCGTGTTCGTCCTGGCTCTCGGTGTGATCGCCGCCCTGAACCAGATGGGCGTCGCGATGTCCGTGACCATGCCGGTGCTCATCGCGGCTCTGGCGACCATCGGTGGCATCATCGTGGTCGGTGTCGGTGGTGGCCTGATCAAGCCGATGCAGCAGCGCTGGGCCAACTGGCTCGACGTGGCCGAACGCGAAACCGGCAAGCTCTCCGAACAGGCAAGTTACCGGGCAGGTCGGGAAGCCGCCATGAGTCGTCCCGGTACGGCTCGTTCCGGTGCTGTCGAGAGCGAGGAGGGTGCGTCCACACCCTCCGGTCGGCGCGATTCCACCCCGTGACCGCGACGACGAACCTCCGCGTCCGCAGTGGACGACGGTAGGAGGGCGGACCCCCTGGGGGTCCGCCCTCCTCATATGCCCTGACGTGCTGTTC
>DXDP01000338.1 GCA_019115445.1 Candidatus Nocardiopsis merdipullorum | reverse complement strand
GTCCGCCTTCGTCGCCGAACAGTAGAGGGTCGGCCCTCCCCTCCCCACCCCGGGGAGAACAGGGGTGGGACCCGCAGGAGAGCACGGGTCCCACCCCTGCCCACGTTCACGCACCGCTCATGTGCCGTGCTCCCTCCCGGCCCTGGTCGATCTCCTGGAGCAGCCGCTCGGCGTCGGTGAGCAGGGCCGCACGCGCGGGCATCTCGTCCCCCGCATCGCTCAGCGTGGTTCTACGTGATTGGACGACCCGGTCGAAGGCTTCTCCGAGGACCTGGGCCGTGCGCCCGGACAGGTCACTCCACTCCGGTTGGTCCTCCGTGTGGAGTGTGTCCAGGACACGCGCGATCATGTCCATCAGTTCCGCGTACTCCTCCCGGAAGTCCTCACTCAACCCGATCTTGCGCGCATACCCTTCGGTGACGTGTTGAAGGGTCCGGGTGATCGACGTGGTGTGCCGCGAGGCACGGTCGAACACTCCGATCCACAAGCGATAGCTGTCCAGATGAATGGGGACCCGGGCCCGGGAGAACACCTTCCGTGGGTTGAGGCGCACCCTGTACTCCTGGCGTTCCACCACCGCCTGGGCGTTGCGGGACGTGTTGTCCAGGGCCTCGGCGGCCCGGACCCGCTGCCCGACCGCCTCCGTTTCCAAGCCGCTGCGCAGGTCCTCGGCGATGCCTTCCACCACGTACCGGAGTGCGTCGACGAAGTCGAGCACGCCTTCCTGGGCGTCACGGAACCGGATGGCCGGGGCCAGGAGCATGTTGACCACCAGGGCGCACAACGAGCCGATCGCCACCATGAGCAGGAGCTCACCCAGTTGTTCCCCGCTGCTCGCGGCGCCTCCTGCCAGGGCGAAGGCGGCCACCACGGAGACTTGTTTGCCCTGCTCCCTGAAGAAACGCAGGTGTCCGAGGACCAGGGCGACCAGCACGACGATGCCGAAGGACCACAGTTGGGCCCCCACCGACAGTCCCGCCACGCCGGCCAGCAGGGCGCCGGTGAAGACGGCGGCCACGTAACGGGTCGACTGGAGCACGGAGCCGTAGACGCTCGGTCGCACGACCAACAGCGCGGTGAAGGGGGCAAAGCCCACCTGAGTGGTGTCGACGGCCACCATGCCGATCCCCCAAGCGGCCACGGCGGAGAGCACACACTTGACCACGACCATGACCGTTTCCCGTTCCGGCCCACGACTGGTCAACGCTCGACGCCAGTAGCCGTACAGGAGATCTGTTCTCTTTCTCACCGGAACTTCCCCTCGACACCGAACGGTCTCACGCACAGCATCGTCAGGTTATGTCTGTCTTCCACACCGATCCGGGAAAGGCACACGGGTGCTCTCCATGGTTTGGGGTGGGACGGGACCACCCCGGGAAATGCAGACTTCCCGAAACCACGCAAAGAAGCAAATAAAACCCATTTCCTTTGATTTTGGAAGATTCCGATGGGGCATTTCTCCAATTCTGCTGAAAACACTTCGGCCGCCTCCTAGACTTCCACACCCGGAGCAAAGGGCTTCGAACGGTGCACACCCTCACCGCCCGCGCTCCCCACCTCGGTCAACCTTTCCCCTCCCGCCACCGCAGCAACGACACGTCTTCCCGAAGGGAGGGAAGCGGCCTTCGCGCCCCGCGAACGCCGCACACCCCATGCCCCACACCCACCTCGACGACGACCACGCCTCCCCGGTCTGCCCCGCACAGATCGTCCAACTGCACGAGCCCATGCCCGCCCTCGGACAGGACGAGTTGTGGGACCAACTGCGTGAACAGCACGGCCCTGTGGTGCCGGTGGAACTGGAACCCGGTGTCCGCGCATGGCTGCTGCTCGGCTATCAGGAAAGCCTCGGCGTCCTGCAGAGCCCACACATGTTCTCCCGAGACACCCGCCGCTGGCGCGCGGTCGCCGAAGGGCGCGTGAACCTGTCCCGGCCCACCTTCTCCTGGCGCCCCAACGCGCTGTACGCCGACGGCGCCGTACACACCAGACTGCGCACACCCATCGTCGACAGCCTCTCCCGGATCGACATGGCCGCCGCCGAACGCACCGTGCGCCGGATCGCCCACGACCTCGTCGACTCCTTCGTGGCCAACGGCAGCGCCGACCTGATCTCCGAATACGCCGACCCACTGCCGGTTCTGGTGATCAACCGGCTCTACGGGCTGCCCGACAGCTACGGGCACATGCTCGGCGACCTGACCGGGACCATCTTCGACGAAGACCCCGAGCGTGGTGAGGACGCCGTGGCACGTATCCACCAGTACTTCACCGGCCTGGTCGACAGGAAACGCAAGAACCCCGGCCACGATCTGGTCTCGTGGATGCTGCAACACCCGGTCGGACTCGACGACGACGAGGTCGCCCACCAGGCCGCACTGGTCAGCAACGCGAGCCACCAGCCGACCACGCACCTGATCGGCAACACGCTGTGGACCCTGCTCAGCAACACACGCGTGCGCGCCGCGCACACCGACGCCCGCTTGTCCGTGCAGGAGCTCCTCGACCACGTGATGTGGCGCAACACGCCCTTTCAGATCCTGCTCGGCCGCATCGCCCTGCAGGACGTCCGTATCGGTAGGGCCACCATTCGAGCCGGTGATGCGCTCCTCATCGGCCTCGGCCCGGCCCACCGGGACCCCACGGTGCAAAAGGGCCATGACGACAGCGACACCGGGCTGACCGACGGCAGCCGTGCCCACCTGGTCTTCGGCGCCGGGCCACACTCCTGCCCGGCCAAGGAGCAGGCTCGACTGATCGCGGCCACGGGCATCTCCGTGCTGCACGAACGCCTGAGCGGTTTGCAGGCCGCCGTGCCCTTGGAGGATCTGCGGTGGAACCATCCTCCTCTCCTGCGTGGGCTGCGCACGCTTCCGGTCACCTTCCTCCCCGATGAGCCCCTGTCTCCTCGGCAGAAGGTTTCGGACGCCCCCGAGGTCGAGGAGGTACCGGCCTCCGAGGCCGACACCGCCGAGGGTGATGTCCTGGGCCGTCTGTTGAACTGGTGGCGAAACCTGCGTTTTTGACGAACGAGCTGTTCAACCAGTGTGTTACCGCAGGTCCCGGCGGGTAGTGCGAAGCTTCGACGGCAGTGTAAGAGGAGGAGCCATGTCCGAAACATCACCTCCCGCCCAAAGTCAACAACACCCGGGGCGCACCGAGCCGATGGTGCCGCAGCCCAGGGACGAGATGCACGGCTACGAAGGGCGGGGCTTGTTGCGTGACAAGCGGGCCCTGATCACCGGGGGTGATTCCGGTATCGGCCGGGCCGTGGCCGTCGCCTTCGCCAAGGAAGGCGCCGATGTCGTCTTCGGATATCTCAGCGAGGACTCCGACGCCCGGCACACGGTGGATCTGGTGGAAGAGCAAGGACGCCGTGCCCTGTCGGTGCGGGGCGACATCGCCGACGAGGAGTTCTGCACTCGTTTGGTCGATCGCGCCGTGGAGACGCTCGGCGGTATCGACATCCTCGTCGAGCACGCAGGCACCCAGACCCCGGTGGACGAGTTCACCGACCTGAGCACCGAGCAGCTGCGCCGCACGTTCGACGTCAACGTGATGGGTGTCTTCTGGACCGTGCGTGAGACCTTGAAACACATGCCCGACGGCGGGTCGATCATCATCACCGGGTCGATCAACGGTTTGCGTGGCAACCCTTCGCTGATCGACTACGCCTCCAGCAAATCGGCGGTGATGAACCTGGGGCTCTCCCTGTCGCAGGTGTTGAGGGATCGCAACATCCGTGTCAACTGTGTGGCGCCGGGGGCGGTCTGGACACCACTGATCCCGTCCACCCTGGGGGAACGTGGCAGCGAGGGTTTCGGTCAACAGACACCGATGAGCCGGGCCGGCGAACCGGACGAGATCGCGCCGTCGTACGTGTTCTTCGCCGCCGATCGGTTGAGCTCGTTCTACTCGGGTGAGGTCCTCACCCCCACCGGCGGTGAGATCCAGGGCAGTTGACCGGGGGTCACCAGAAAAACGGAAGATCAGGACGAGAGGCGGGGCCGATCGGCCCCGCCCACATGCGTTCCGGGTGGGAGGTCGTGGACCGTTCGCCCGCACACCCCTCTTGTGTGCTTGTGCGCAAACACCCTCTTTGAGCTGCGACTCCCCCAGCGCTGGTGATTCAACAGATGTGCGCAACCCTCTTCACGCCCATAGTGATGCGCAAGTCGTGCCGGAAGAACACCGACCCCCGGGTGGACCCCGATCCGTGTCTTCCAGGCCGATCCCCGCTCGTACGACCGAAGGAAAGACAACGTGCTCACCCAAACCCCCACAACCCCCGAGGACGGCGCGCACACCGTCTCCGACAACCCCCCGAAAACGTCTTGGGCCCGCTCCTGGCTGTCCCGACTCGCCGCCAAGACCACGGTGGTTGCGGCACTGACCGTGATCGCCGGAGGTATCACCGTTGCACCGGTCCAGGCACAAAACCCCCACGAACGTGGTCCGGAACCGACGGAGGAGAGCGTCACCGCGGCCCGCGGACACCTGGACACCGACACCGAGCGTGTCTCCTCGCTCAGAGCGAGCGGCTTCGGTGGGGGCACCATCTACTACCCGACCGACACCAGTGAGGGAACCTACGGCGGTGTGGTCGTCGCACCCGGTTACACCGCGGGCCAGAGTTCGATGTCCTGGTACGGACACCGTCTCGCCTCGCAGGGCTTCGTGGTGTTCACCATCGACACCAACACCCGCTTCGACCAGCCGAACAGCCGTGGCCGTCAGATCGAGGCCGCCCTGGACCACCTGGTCGAGGACAGCAGTGTGACCGACGTGGTCGACGAGGACCGCCTGGCCGTGATGGGGCACTCCATGGGCGGCGGCGGTACCTTGGCCGCCGCCGACAGCCGTCCCGAGCTGCGGGCGGCGATCCCGCTGACACCCTGGCACCTCAGCACCCGCTGGTCCAGTGTGCAGGTGCCCACACTCATCATCGGTGCCGAGAACGACGTCACCGCCTCGGTTCGCACGCACGCCATCCCGATGTACGAGAGCCTGGACTCGAACCTGGACTCGGCCTACCTCGAGCTGCGCAACGCGAGCCACTTCGCCCCGAACGTCTCCAACACCACGATCGCCAAGTACAGCCTCTCCTGGCTGAAGCGCTTCGTGGACGACGACGTCCGTTACGAGCAGTTCCTGTGCCCGCCGCCGGACACCGGCTTCGGCACGGACTTCTCCGACTACCGCGACTCCTGCCCGCACGGCGGCTAGGACCCGGCCCACCCTGACAGGTGGGATCCCTCCGCGGACCACAGAGACCCTCGGCACGGTGACGAACCGCGCCGAGGGTCTTGTTCGTGTCCGGGCCCCTGTCGGAAAGGGTGGATCCGATCGGGGTGGTCAGTCGTGGAACACCATTTCTTCGGGTGAGAGCGGTTCCACGGAGACCTCTTCGATCTCACCGCCTTCGCGGTCGGTCACCCTCGGATCCTGGATCACGTCGATCTGGCCGCCCTCCTGGTACTGCACCATGAAGACACCTTCGTGTCCGCCATGGTCGCCGTCACTGGAGGCGAAGGGGACGTTGCTGGGGCCGTTCCATTCGTGGGACTCGAGGGTGTCGATGAGGCTCTGGCGGGTCAGGTCCTCACCGTTGGCCATGAGCACCTCGGCGAACATGACGGCCTGCATCATCCCGAACACGTGCGTGTTGGTGATGGTCTCGGTCTCGCCGTACTCCTCGTAGATGGCCGTGAAGAACTGTCCCCACTCGTCCTCGTCGTCCTCCACGCGCGGCATGTAGGTACTGATGATCGTGCCGTCGAGGAAGGCGTCGGCGGGCACGTCCTCGGCGTCGGTGTCCTCGGTGAATTCCGACAGCAGCGCCTGGAGCGTTTGGGTGTCACCTCCGATGCTGGCGACCACCCACTGGGGGTCGTAGTCGATACTGGCCGCTTCCAGCATGCCGAGCGCGGTGAACGCCGGGATGCAGGAGCACACCACGACCTCGGCGCCGGAACGTTCCAGTTCGGCGATCTGTGCGCTCAGGTCGGTCACTTCGGACTCGTAGTGCTCGCGAGCCACGACCTCCTCGTCGAGGTACTGGTCGAGACCGGCCTGGGAGTCCTCACCGATGTCGTCGTTCTGGTACAGGTAGCCGACGTCCTGATCGGGGAAGTTCTCCGTGATGTACTGCCCTTGGACCTTGGCTTCCTTGGTGTAGTCGGTCTGCCACCCGTAGGTGAGCGGGTGCTCCTCGGGGTTGTTCCAGGCCAGCGCACCGGAGGAGGGGAAGATGTCCGGTACACCCTCCTCGTTGAGGAAGTCGATGACTCCGCCGTGCGTGGGGGTTCCCAGCCCACCGAGCATCGCGAAGATCTCGTCCTCCATGACCAACTGGCGGGTCACGTCGATGGTGGTGGCCGGGTCGTACCCGTCGTCCTCGACCCGGTAGTCGATCTCGCGGCCGTGAATGCCTCCTTGGGCGTTGATGTGGTCGAACATGGCCCTGGCCCCCTGGGAGACCGGCAGGTAGCCAGGTGCGGCCGGCCCGGTCTGGGGCTGGTGCGAACCGATGATGACGGAGTCGTCGGTGACGCCTGTGGAGACGTCGAGGTCGACGGCGCCGTTGTCGCCGACCTCGCCCGCACCGGTGCAGGCCGTGGCTGCCAGAGCCAGGGCCGTGAGCACCGCTGCGGTGCCCGTGATACCTCTTCTGCCTCGTAGCATGGTTGTTCTCCTTGATTCAGGGGGTTGAAGTGCGGGTCTTGGTGGGTCGAAGTCGAGTGCGAAGGCTCTGGAGCGCCCCGTGAACACCGAGGGGCCAGAAACGGATGACGAGGAACAGGACGATCCCGAAGAAAACGATCGGGAGGTTGTTTTCCGCGTCACGGCTGAGGTCCAAGGCCCGTGCCAGGTCGGAGGCCCAAAGCTCCAGGTGGACCATGGCGATGGCGGCCCACAGGGCGCCCCACAGGCTGCCGATGCCCCCGAGGACGAGGGCGGCCAGGAGCGTCAGTGAGAGCGCGAGTGTGAAGGTGCTGGGTGTGGCGGTACCGAGGACATAGACCTGCAGTCCACCGGCGAGCCCGCCCGCTGCGGCGGAGACGACGAACGCGACGACCTTCGTCCTGCCGACGGGCACACCGGACATGGCGGCGGCGGTCTCGTCGTCGCGGATCGTACGCATGCGGCGGCCAAGACGCCCTGAGGAGATCGTGGCCAACAGGGCCAGTGCGAGCACGACCGTGGTCCACACCACGAGCGCCTGCCAGGCGGTCGTGGAGACGATCCCTTCGAGGAAGGGCGGGGCGCCCGCGGTACGGATGGTCAGTCCGTTGGAGCCGCCGAGCACCTCGTGGTAGCGGTGGGTCAGACCGGGAAGGCCGACCGCGAGGACGAGGGTGGCACCGGCGAGGTAGGGCCCGTGCAGACGCGCGGTGGCCGCGCCGACGGCGAGCCCGGCGACGACGGACACACCGACGACGACGAGCAGGTTCACGGCCAGGGGCAACATGGGCTGGTGAAGGATCAAAAGCGCCATGGTGTAGGCGCCGATCATCATGAACGCGCCGTGTCCGAGGGACACCTGACCGGAACCGCCGACCAGGAGTTGCAGGCCCGCGATGGCCAACATGGTGTATCCCACGGTGGCCACGCGTAGAGCGTTCATGTCGCTGGTGGCCAGGAGCAGTCCGAGTACCGCGGTCAGGGCGAGCGCGGCAAGGGCCAGATGGCGTACGGGCAGGGGCAGGGCCTTCCACCCCTTGGTGGAGGTGCGGGGCTCGGGAGCGGCCGTCCGGGTGGTGGCGCGCTCGCCGCTCTGTGCGATGGACGAGGTCATGGCGGGCTACACCTTTCGGGCGGTCGGGCGGGACAGGATTCCGTCGGGGCGTACGCTCAGCACGATGACGACGATCACCAGTGCCGCCAGGGTGGCGAGTTCGGAGCCGAAGTATCCGGATACGTAGGACATGCCGAGGCCGATGAGCATCCCCCCGAGGACCGCACCGAACGGGTTGTCGAGCCCACCGATGACCGCTGAGGTGATCCCGAAGACGAACACGACGTCGAACACGTTCGGTGAGATGAACGGTGGTCCGGCGAGCATCCCGGCGAGCGCACCGATGAAGGACGCGATGGCCCACCCGATGGTGAGCATGAGGCCGACCCGTACACCGCTGAGGCGGGCCGCTTCCGGGTGGTGCGCCGCGGCACGCATGCGCAGTCCGAGTGGCGTGAACCTGTACAGGAGGAAGAGCAGGAGGGCGACCACCGCGACCGCTGCGACCGCGAACACACTGGCCGGGGAGAAACGTCCGACGTAGCTGAAGGCGTACTGGAAACCGTGCTGTTCGTTGCCCCAGATCATGCCGACGGTCCCCTGGATCACAAGGAGCAGGCCGAGGGTGACGATGATGGCGTTGAGTTGTGAGGTGCGGGCGATCGGCCGCACGATGAACCGTTCGGACACTGCGCCGACGAGCAGACCGGTTCCGAGCGCGGAGGCGAAGCCGATCCAGTACGCCCCGGTGAGCTGGGTGACGGTGTGGGCCACGTACACCGCCAGCAGCGCGAACGCGGGCAAGGCGAAGTTCACCAAGCGGGTGGCCTGGAAGATGATGACCAGGGACAGTGCCAGTGCTGCGTAGACCGCCCCGGACGCCAACCCGTTGAGGGTCAGGTTGATGAAGTGGGTCATGGACTCTCCTCAGAAGCCGAGGTAGGCATGGCGTGTGCGGTCGTCGGCGAGCAGGTCGGCGGAGGGTCCTTCGATGGCGACCCGGCCTTGGCCGAGTACGTAGCCGTGGTCGGTGACCGCCAGGGCCCCTGCGGCGTTCTGTTCGACGAGGACGACGGTGAGTTCGGTCCGGTCACGCAAATCACGCAGCAGTGTGAAGATCTGTTCGGTGATCAGGGGCGCCAGTCCGAGCGAGGGTTCGTCGAGGAGCAGTACCCGGGGGCGAGCCATGAGCGCGCGTCCGATGGCGAGCATTTGACGTTCACCACCGGAGAGGGTGCCCGCGGGCTTGTCGAGCCGTTCGACCAGGGGCGGGAAGAACTCCAGGACCTCGGTCATGGCCTTGTGGTCGTGGCGGCCGCGCCAGATGCCACCGAGTCGGAGGTTCTCCTCGACCGTGAGTTCGACGATGACACCGCCGCCCTCGGGTACGTGTGCCAGACCGTGGGTGACGGCACGCTCGGTGGGCAGCCGGGTGATGTCCTTCCCGCCCAGTTTCACCTTGCCGGAGGCCGCTGGGTGCAGGCCCGTGAGGGTACGCAACAGGGTGGACTTTCCGGCGCCGTTGGCTCCGAGGATCGCGCACAGTTGCCGTTCCGGGACGGACAGGGTGACGTTGTCGAGGGCACGGACGGCGCCGTAGTGGGCGGAAAGGCCCTCGATCTCCAGCAGGGGTTCGGTGCCGCTCATCGTTCGCCTTTCCTTTCGTTGTCGTGCGGGTCGCCGGTGGAGGTTCCGAGGTAGGCCTGGGTGACGACGGGGTCGGCCTGTACCTCTTCGGGGGTTCCGGTGGAGATGACACGGCCGAAGTCGAGGACGACGATGTGGTCACACACCCGCATGACCAGGTCCATGTGGTGTTCCACGAGGACCACGGCCATGGATTCCCGGAAGTCACGGATCTGGTCGGCCAGGCGGTCGAGCTGTTTTCCGGACAGGCCGCCGGCCGGCTCGTCCAGGAGCAGGAGTTCGGGATCGGCGACACAGGCACGAGCCAGGGCCACCTGCTTCTGCACTCCGTAGGGGAGGGTGCCGGGCAGGCGGTGGGCGTACTCGGTGATGTCGAACCGTTCCAGGGCGGCAAGGGCGCGACCTTGTAGTTCACGTTCGTCCCTGTGGTGTCGGCCAAAGCCGGTGAGCAGGGAGAACGGCCCTCCGACGGCGAGGCGGTCGGCGCCGGCGACGACGTTGTCCAGGACGGTCATCGTGGGAAAGAGGTTGAGTCCCTGGAAGGTCCGGGCGATACCTGCACGGGCCATGTGGTGGGTACGTCGCCCGGGTGGTGGGGCACCCTTCCAGGTGATGGTCCCCTGCGTGGGGCGCAGCACACCTGAAAGAACGTTGAACAGGGTGGTCTTGCCCGCACCGTTGGGGCCGATGAGCCCGACGACGGATCCGGGCCCCACTCGAAGCCCGACGTCGTCGAGTGCGGTGAGTCCTCCGAAGCGTACGGTCACCCCTTCTGCTTTCAGAAGGTCGTCCGTCACGGTCGCTGTCATGACTGCCTTTCTCACTGTCATCGGTCGGTTCGGTGCCTGTGACGACCCCGCATCGCGTACCGACCAGTTGGTATGACAGGGGTCCAATTACGTCTTTGCAACCGTCCCCTGTGGGACCTCAGTTGAAGAGACGGGCCAGATCCACCCGGGACCTGATGTTGAGCTTGCGGAAGATCCCGCGCAGGTGGTGCTCGACCGTGCGCGGACTGATGAACATGTGCGCCGCGACCTCACGGTTGGTGGCCCCCTCGGCCACCAAACGGGCGATCTGCTGCTGTTGAGCGGTCAGCTCGCTGGTCGAGGGTGACTCGGGGCCACGGTCGGTGGTCCCCAGAGCACGCAGTTCGGCGCGGGTCTGTCGCACCCACAGCCGGGCCCCGAAAAGCTCGAACGACTCCAGAGCGTTGTGCAGGTGTTCTCGAGCGCGCCCGGGCAATCGGGCCCGGCGCAGAAAAGCACCGAAGAGCAGTTGAGTACGTGCGTGTTCGACGTCGTCGTCACCGCAGGCCCGGTGCAGGGACAGTGCGTTCTCGAAGTGGGCGGCGGCCTCGTCCCCGGTGGCCAACAGGCCCTCGCAGCGGGCGGCCAGGGCCAGTGCTTCAGGAGCGGCCACGGACTCGGCCCAGCGGCGGTATCCGGCCAGGGAAGCGGCCGCCCATTCGGTCTCACCCATGCGCGTGGCGGCTTCCACGAAGTGCGGCGCGGTGAGCAGACGCATGGTGGGATGTCCATATCCCGGACCTGCCCGGACCAGGGAACGCAACCGGAAGAACGCCTCGGCCGCGTTTCCTCGGGACAATTCCAACACGGCCAGCGCCCATCCCGCCAGCGCGGCGGACAGGCCCAGGCTGTTCTCCCCGGCCTGTGTGGCCACTGCTCGTGCCCGGAGCTGACAGGTCTCGATGTCTCCTTGGATGGCCGCGATCATCGCCAACGACGCCAGGTGGTGGGTGGCCCAGATGCTCTGCCCACTTTCGCGGGAGGCCCTCAGACCGGACAGCGCCGTGCCCGCGGCGGAGGGGAAACGGCCGCTCCAGAACTGTGAGAAGACGAGGAACCCCAGCGCGGAGGGGATGGTGGCGCGTTCCCCCTCGGCCTTGCCGAGCTCCACCGCGCGTGACATGGCGGTCCGCACGAAGGAGGTGTCTGCCAGGCGGAGCCCGGCGATCCCGGCCCAGATGAGTTCGGAAGGGTGGTCGTTGCGCGCCAGTTCCGTGGCTCTGCGCAAGAGCGGAGTGGAACCGGGGTAGTCGCCCTGGAAGGAGATCGCGCACCCCTCCAGGAAGGCGGCCACCAACTGCATCCGCTGTGAGTCGTCCGAACGCACCAGCGGCAGCGCCAACTCCACGGCCCTGCCGTGGCGGACGGAATCTCCCGCGAGGGAGGCGCTGTCGGCCGAGCGGGTCAGGGCCCGAAGGGCCAGGAAGCGGTCATGGGGGATGAGGTCGCGCCCCACCGCGAGAAGACGCTCGGAGGCGTCGATGGCATTGTGGTCGCGCATGGCCATTTGGGCCTCGACCAGGTCCACGACGGCGCGCCGTTGGTCGGTCACGATCAAAGGGCGTGCACGCTTCAGAAGGTGCGCGGCGTGCCCGTTGTTTCCGGCCATGACCGCCTGGTAGGAGGCGGACGCCAGCCGACAGGCGTGAGTGTCGGGGTCGTGGGTGAGTCGAGCGGCGTCCTCGTAGGCACGTGATGCCGCCTCGCGATTGTCCGTTCGCCGCGCCCGCAACGCGGCTTGTTCCACCTTGTCGGCGAGCGCCGCATCGGGACCGTCCGCCCCACCTGCGGCGTGCCGGGCGTAGCTGGTGGGCCTGTGCACCGGGTCGATGACTCGGGTGAGGGCCCTGTGTGCTTGGCGCAGGTGCGAGGTGGGGGCACTCTGGCTCACGGCGGCGCGCAGCAAGGGGTCGACGAACCGGATCGTGTCGCCTTCGATGCGTACGAGTCCGCGTTCTTCGGCGGGTTCCAGTGCGTCGATTCCGGTCGTCTCCGCTGCGTCGAGCAACTCGCTGAGGAGGGTTTCCGGTTCCAGTGCTGCGAGCAGGAGCAGTCGGCGCGCGGGTTCGGGCAGTTCCCGGTAGGTGTGCAGGAGTTGGGAACGCAGACGTCCCGGAAGCAGGAATTCTTGGGGCAGCGGTTCATCACCGTCCAACTGCTTCTTGGACAAGGACTTCACATGGCCCAGTGCGGCGGCCGGGTTGCCGTGCGCGGCGGCCACGAGGGAGGAACGTACCTCCGCGGGAAGTGTCAGGGGTGCGGAGACGGTGAGGATGTCGTGGATGGCCCGGGGCTCCAGGGGTGCCAGGACGTGCTCGGGGATCCCCGGAACGAGAGCTTCCTGTTCGGTGCTTTCCCCGGTGCCCGACGGTCGATCACCCGTGGGTTTGCGTCGCCCCCGGCCTGCAGCGAGCATCACGGCGATGGAGGTCCCGGAAACCCTCCGGGCGATGAAGGCGAGTGCGTCCAAGGACGGCCCGTCGAGCTGGTCGGCATCGTCCACGCACAGCAGCAGGGGGCGCTGCTGCGCCTTCAGGGTCAGGAGTTCGAGCAGTCCTGTGTAGAGGACGAACCTGTCCTGGACGGCTCCTTGGGTGAGGGCTTCGCGTACCTGTGCGCGCCGGGGTTCGGGGAGGCGGTCGACGGTGTCGGCGATCGGGTGGAGCAGGCGTTGCAGCCCGGCCAGGGGAAAGTCCGCTTCGTCCGGCACCCCACTCGCGCACAGGACGGTGAAATCACCGGCGGAGGAATGCGTGTGGTCGAGCAGGGCCGTCTTGCCCAGTCCGGGGCCCCCGGTCAGGAGCAGGGACGCACCTCGCCCGGCCCTCGCCTCGTTCAGCACGTCGGCGAGAACCCGTATTTCGGCTGCCCGCCCCCGAAGATCACTTCGCCGGGGTGGGGTGTAGATGGCGTCCACGTGCTCACCGTGACACAAGAGTGCCTGGTCGCGGCAGGTCTGCACAGGCACACTGGTGGTTTCACCGATACCCGTACGGAGTCGCACGCGGGCTCTGTCACAGGCGTTCGGAGAACTCGTGAGGGTATGCCGTCCAGGGCCGCTTTTCGGCCCCCACCTGCACTTCAAGCGTGATGTGACTCACTCGATCAGGCCCTGGGAGCCCCCACTTTCCACCCTTCGCAGACCACAGCGTGGTTACCAAGAAGTTATTTGCGCCTACCACTGATCCCGTGAAACCGACAAGCCACTCGCAAGCGACAAAACATCACAAAAAGAGCTAAATGGGTGAGGGGTTTCCCCTCCGCCCCACCTGCCCGGAAACGGCCATGACGGCGCGCAGCTCCTCGGACGTGGGTGGATCGGCACCCTCACGAGTGACGGTGTGTGCCGCCGCGCACACGGCGAAGGACAACATCTCCTTCACCTCGGTGGGTTCCAACTCCGACAGTCGGGCCCGTGGATCCTCACCGAGCCGACCCTCCCGATCCAGCCGGCACAGAAGCGCACCCATGAAGGAGTCCCCCGCACCGACGGTGTCCACCACCTCGGTCTCCGGCGCCGGGACCGTGACCTCGGTCCCGCCCAGGAGCGCAAGAGCCCCCTGCGCTCCCCTGGTGACCACGACGAGCTCCGGCCCCAGCTCGGCGATGGCCCGCGCGGCACGATCCGGCGGAAGATTCGGACAGAGGAACTCGAGGTCCTCGTCACTGGCCTTGAACACGTGTGTGTGCGCGGCGTGCCCGAACACCAGCGACCGAGCCGTGTCCGGGTCCCCGATGACGTCGTGACGGATGTTCGGGTCCAGCGTCACCGTGACCTTTCCACGGGCGTGCTCCCGTTGCAGCATCATCTCCACGAGGGTGGCCCCGGGTTCCCGGAACAGCGCGATGGAGGCCGCGTGCAGTGCCGTGACCTCCGGATCCAACTGAGCGGGCAGCTCATCGGGGCGCCATCGCCAGTCGGCCGCGTCGTCCATACGGAAGTCGTAACGCGCCGCCCCGTCCGATCCAAGGGTGGCCAGGGCCAACGCGGAGGGTTCCTCGGCGTCGAACAGTCCACGCGGGTCCAACCCTTCGGAGAGCAAACGCTCACGGATGATCCCGCCGAAGGCGTCGTTTCCGATCCGCGCCAAGAAGCGTGTCGGCACCCCCAGACGTGCGGCCGCAACAGCCGTGTTGGCAGGCCCTCCCCCCGGGACCGCGCGTAGAACATCGGCCCCGTGCCGGGTCGGCAGCAGGTCCATGACGTTCTCTCCGACCACGGCGAGCCGGGGCTTCGGTGTGCTCATGAGTTCCTTCCCTGGGGGTACGTGGTCGGCAGGAGCCCACCCGCGATGGAGGGGGCCAGGAAGGTCTGGGGCAAAAGTGTGGCCTGGTAGGCGTGGTAGACATCTGGTTTGCCCGACCAGACGGTGCCGGCGGGGCGATTGTCCCGGTCCAGCTCGTGGTGCCAGTTGCCGTGCTCACGATCCACGTGCCGGCGGTCGGTGAACTCCCACCATCGGTGGTAGTGCGCAGCGTAGTCGATGGAGCCGTCCGCACCCAGATGCCGGCCCAGGGCCCAGGCCGCCATGGTCGCCTCGGCCATCACCCAGTGCATGCGTTCACGCACCACGGGCACATCGTTCCAGTCCAGGGTGTAGACGAACCCGTCGGCCCCGTCCACGGCCCAGCCTCGGCGAACGGCGTGTTCGAAGAGCTCTTCCGCGTCGCTGCGCAACCAGGCGGGAGGGGTCTGCCCCGCCCGCTCCAGTGCGATCTCCAGGTGGACGAGCAGACGGGCCCACTCCAGGAGATGTCCGGTGGTGCTGCCGAACGGCCGGAAAGGGTGATCGGGGTGGTCACGGTTGTAGCCCGGCAACGCCTCCCAGTCGGAGGTGAAGTGCTCGGGAAGACGCCAGTCGTGTTCTTGGGCCACCCCGTGGACGAGGCGTTCGGCCACCGACAGCGCTCTGTGGGTCCAACGGTGGTCTCCGGTGGCATCGGCGGCAGCGAGGAAGGCCTCGACGCAGTGCATGTTGCTGTTGGCCCCGCGATAGTCCTCGGTCCTGGACCAGTCCGCGTTCCAGCTCTCCAACACCGCCCCGGCCGATTCCTCCCAGAAGTGTTCCTCCATGACGCGCAACGCCTCGGTCAGCAGGTCACGAGCGCCGGGGCGCCCCGCGACGGTGGCGGTGGCGGCGGCCAGGACCACGAAGGCGTGGGGGTACGCGGATTTTTGGGAGCGCTCCCGAGAGTTGGGGGCGTCGTTTCCTTCCGGTACCTCGTCGAACCATCCACCACGCTCGGTGTCCCGCAGCGGACCGTCCTTCAGCGCCTTCACCCCGTGATCGGCCTTCTCTTTCGCCGCGGCCTCTCCTCGCAGGTGCGCCAGGGAGAACACGTGGGTCATTCGTGCGGTGATCCACGTCTCCGTGGGGCGGTCGACGACCACCTCACCACGAGTGTCCAGCCAACCGAAGCCGTCCGGCACCACGGACCCGGTGGCGAAGGCGTACAGCCTGCGCTCCTCCTCGTGCAACCACGCCGGCTGCCCCGGCGAGGACGTCGATGCTGTCAAACCACTGCCTCCTCAAGGCGTCGATGCACCGCACCACGCTATCGCCTGCACACGACGAGGCGGTAGGGCAACCATCGTGGAAACCGGGTGCACACGCCGAAGACCCCTGCCATGGTTCTCGCCGAGAACCCCGCCCGTCTCGTGGCCGGCCGACCACCGACGAGGCCGCCGGGTCACCGGGCAGCTCGTCTCCGCCGATGGCGGTTTCAGCTCCTGAGGGACGGGGTGAGTTCACGTTCCCGGTCGGCGAACCTGCAGGTCCACAGGATGTGCTCGGCGACCGTCACGGGGTCGTCCGCCATGGGGATGTGCCCGCTGCCGAGGAGGGAGACCATCCGCGCGTTCGGCAACCGTCGACGCGCGTTGCGTGCGCTGGACGGGGGCAGCATCCGGTCGCGGTCACCCCAGGCGATCGTGACCGGGCAGTCGATCGGTCGCGCAACGAAGTCGTACTCGGCGATACGTGGGATCAGCCGCACCCACGGGCTGCCCGGTTCCAACCCCCGGACACTGAACCGGACCGTCCTGGCCCGCGGGGAGAAAGGGTCACCCCGCAACGCGACCCGGGCCACGGTGCGAGCCGGGGCGGTGTCGGCCAGACGTTCCTTGGTCCGCAGGGGCACCCGCGTGGCCAACTGTGAGAAAGCATCGACCGCGTGCATGGTCCATCGGGCAGAACGCCCGGAGAAACCGGCCGGGGAGAACACCGACACCGACCCGGCCATGCCCTGCGTGGCCAGTTCCAGCGCGATCGCGCCGCCCAAGGAGTTGCCCGCGAGGTGGGGCCGCTCCAGCCCGTGCAGTTCACAGAAGCCGCGGACCGCCTCGACCAGAGAGAACACGTCGTAGGGTTCGTCCCGGGCCGGGGCGGGGGTGGACCCAAAACCCGGAAGGTCCACGCAGAAGACCTGGTACTCCTCACTGAGTCGAGGTACCACGCCGTTCCAGCTCTGCCGTCGGTCACCGAGTCCGTGCAACAGCACCAGGGGGTGGCCTCGACCACGCCGTTCGAAGGCGATGCGTGTCGGATCCATCCCTCCGGTGTACCTGATGGCTCCCCCGAGCGTGCCGGGAGAACAACTCATTCGGACATGATTCACACGGCCGCCCCGGTACGGGAGACCCGCGACGGTGCATCCTGCCGTTTTCGGTCGGGGGTCCGGGTCAGCGACAGCCCCGCGACCACTGCCAGCAGCCCCAGCAGCGTGGCCAACCCCGTGCCGAGGCCGACGACGGTGAAGGTCAGGAGTCCGCTCCCGATCAGTACCGCCGAGACGAGGCTGCGCAGCAACCCCGGCTCACCGGTGAGCCCGCTCGGCGGTGTCTCGAACCGGACCGCCCACTGTGCCAGCGGCACCACCAAAGGCGGCAACGCCACCAGCCCCAACACCCCCCACAACAACCACAGCCCCGTCATCGGCTCCGGGGTGTGGATGTCCAGACCGAACACCAGGACCCCGGCGACCACACTGATCGGCAACATGTGCCACAGGTAGACCGTCATCAACTGTGGACACACCCGGTTCAGGAATCGGGCCGGGCCGGGCCGATCCGCCCACGCCGTGACCCGCTCACGCAACAGCATCGCGGCACCGACCTGGAGCATCCCCAGAGCCGCCAGCACCAACGTCGGTGGTGCCACGTTCGATGTCTCCGCCGCGAACACGCCCGTCATGTTCAGCGAATACGGACCCACCCACGCCAGGACGATCGCCACGACCGCGCCGCCGGCGAGCATGGCCACCGCGTGCTTGCGTCGCACAGACCCGGTTGCGTACAGAAAACCCAGTTGGTGCACGCCCAACCACACGAACACCACATTCAGGTACCCGACCTCGTGCACTCCGGTGCCGAACCGCACGACGTCCACGACCGCCGCGGCCGCCAACAGCGCAAACGGAACCCACCAACCGAACCTGCCCTGGGCCCACGCAAGCAGCGGGGTGGCCACCACCACCAGTACGTACACGGCCAGGAACCACAGGACCATGCCGGCCGCGCCCGCGCCGACCAGGACCGGCTGTAGCGGAGCACCCGCGAGCACCAACACGTGGCAGGCCACGATCCACACCATGGCAAGGGGTACCACGGGCCAGGCCAGGCGACGCAATCGCCGGGCGTACCAGTCCGAAACACTCACCCCTTGCTCCGCGGCGGTACGCCTGCTGAGGAAGTGGGCGGCACCTCCCACGAAGAAGATCAACGGCATCACCTGTGACACCCAGGTGACGGCGAAACCACCCTCGGCGGTCAGGACACTGCTCGCGTCGAGCGTTCCGGTGCCCTCCTCCACCGCCAGGACCGGCAGCCACCAGTGCTGCAGGACCACGAGCACCATGACCAGGAGCCGAACGACATCGAGGAAGCGGTCCCGGCCCACCGCGGACCCCCTTGTCGGTGGTGGCTCCGCAGGGGCGGTCGTGGTGGTGGCGTTCATCGGTCGCTCCGTAAGTTGTCGAACGGCCCCGGCCCGGCCCTTCCGAGCACAGGTCCGGCCCCGTCGAAGCCGGTACAGACAAAAATGCGGGGGATGGCGACGCCTTCTCCTTGCGAGCGACGCGTTGTGGAACCGAAGATACGGGCGAACACGGAACGGACTCCATGGTTCTGGCGCCACTCGTGCCCCGTTGGTCTGCACGACCACGGAAGGTGGTGCAGGCACCACCGAGAACCGGCCGAAAAAATCGTATGGGGAAGGGGCCCGGCTCTGGTGGTTCCTCGTGGCCCTTCGTTCAGGGCGTGGTGGGCAGTGCACGCTTGTGGGCGGAGGAACGGTACTGCTTCACGAGCATCTCCTCGACCCGGTTCTCGACGGGAAGCCCCTCCAGGAAGTCGTCGATCTGTTCGTATGTGAGCCCGATCGCCTCTTCGTCCGTCTTCTGTGGGGAGAGCGACTCCAGATCCGCGGTGGGCACCTTGTTCACAAGATCGTCATCGGCCCCCAGTTCGGTGGCGACAGCGCGCACACGGCGCTTGGTCAGTCCGGCGAGCGGTAGCAGGTCCACTCCCCCGTCTCCGTACTTGGTGAAGAAACCGGTGACCGCCTCGGCGGCGTGGTCGGAACCCACCACCAGCCCACGCAGCCCCCCGGACACCGCGTACTGGGCGATCATCCGTTGGCGTGCCTTGATGTTGCCGAGGACGAAGTCCTCGGCGGTGTCACTGTCGTAGGTCATGCCCGCTGCCCGGAGCGTCTCGGCCATGACGTCACTGACGGGACGTACGTCCACCGTCAGACGACGGTCCGGGGCGGTGAAATCCATCGCCCGGGCGGCGTCGTCCTCGTCCTTCTGCGTCCCGTAGGGCAGACGCATCGCCACGTACTCGGCGTCGTGTCCCTGGTGCCGGACACGATCGACTGCAAGGCGACACAAACGGCCGGCCACGAGCGAGTCCAGGCCACCGCTGACGCCGGTCACCAGCGCGGTCGTACCTGTGGTGGTCAAGCGTTCCGCGAGGAAGGCGATGCGTCGGTCGATCTCGGCGTGTACGTCGAAATCCGCGGAAACATCGAGAGCTCGGATGATTTCGCGGCGGGCCGGGCTCAGCTCGGTGTCGGTCAATGCGGTACCCCCGTCGGTGTCGTGCTCGTGCTCACCGATTATCACCCGTTCGAGGTACCTCGAGAACCCGAAGGGCGCCCACCGATCAGGCCGCGAACGCACCGTACCGAGCAGGGCCCGACCCAAGGACACCGGCCTCAGGTGCTCTTCCGGTCGACGGAAGGCTCACCCGTCACGACCTCGTGTTCCATGTTCTCGAAGTCCCGCTCCATCTGCTCGGTCACCCGACCCAGAGGGTTGAACACGAAGATACAGACGAAGCCGAGGGCGACGGCCGGGACCATCGCATACAGGTCGGTGCCGAAGTAGGTCTCGTCGAGGACGTCCCACAGGACGGCGGTGCCCGCGCCCGCGACCATGCCTGCCAACGCGCCCGCCCAGGTCATGCGCTTCCAGAAGACCGCCATCAGCAGGACCGGGCCGAAGCCCGCCCCGAAACCGGCCCACGCGTAACCGACCAGACCCATGACGGACCGGTCCCCGTACAGAGCGACCAGGGCGGCGACCACGGCCACGACGACGACCGCGGCACGGCTGAGCCACATGAGCAGCCGTGGAGAGGCGTTCTTGTTGACAAAGGCCCGGTACACGTCCTCCGTGATGGCCGAAGAGGCGACGAGCAGCTGCGAGTCGGCCGTACTCATCACCGCGGCGAGGATCGCGGCGAGCAGGAAACCGGCGACCCACGGGTTCATGAGTGCGTTGATGAGGACCAGGAAGATCTGCTCGGGATCGTCCAAAGGGGTCTCGATGTCGGCATCCACGTAGGCGACACCGACGAAACCGATGGTCACGGCCAGCGCCATGGCCGTGACCGCCCAGGTGACACTGATCGTGGCGGCCAGGGGGATGTCCTTGACCGACCGGATGCCCATGTAGCGGGCGAGGATGTGCGGCTGGCCGAAGTAACCAAAACCCCAGGCCAGCCCGGAGATGATGACGATCAGACCGAGTGTTTCGGTGGGGAGCCAACTTCCGGTGTCGACGTCGTAGGTCAACCCGCCGAAGGCGGAGACGAGCTGTTCACCGTTGGCGGAGACGCCGTCTGCGACCTCGCCGATCCCGCCCAGGGCACCGATCGCGAAGATCGGCACGGCAAGGAGGGCGATCCACATCATCATGGCCTGCACCGTGTCGGTCACCGAGACCGCGAGGAAGCCGCCGATGACCGTGTAGAGCACGATGATTCCGACACCGATGAGGACGGCCGGTTCCGGGGAGAGGCCGAAGGTGTGGTCGAACAGTGACACCATCGCCGTCATGCCGGAAGCCACGTAGAAGAAGTAGAAGACGATGACGATGGCCGTGGAGACCGCGCGCAGCAAACGGGTGCGGTCGCTGAAACGGTTCTCCAGGAACGCCGGGATCGTCAGCGAGTTGGACTGCCCACCGGTCAGATGATCGGTGACCCGCTGTGTGTAGACGCGCAACCGTGGGGCGAGGAGGATCCAGCTACCGAGGAAGCCGGAGGCCAGGCCGACCGCGATCCATGCCTCACCGAGTCCGGAGGCATACACCGCGCCGGGCAGGCCCAGAAGCAGCCAGCCGCTGAAGTCACTGGCGTTTGCGCTGAGCGCCGTGACGAAACTGCCGAGCCTACGGTCACCCAGCACGAAGTCGGACTGGGAATTGGTGCGCCTGTAGAAATACAGGGCCATGACGACCATCAGGCCGAGGTAGATCGCAAAGGTCACCATCGGACCCAAGGAGTCGGGATTCATCCGCCCCCTCCTTACGTGTTCCGGTGCGAGATCGGGGTCTCCTCACGCACCATCGATGAATACACCCGAGATCATCACCCCCTTGCCGTCTCGTTCACAATGCCCCCTCGGGGGAACAACACCGCTTTGCAACCTCGTCGAGCCGTCGAAAAGGGGGCCTCCTGACCTTTTCAGGTGTTGATCTCGGTGATCCACACCTGGGTCGGAGACCCCCTCTTGCCGTCACATCGCCCCGGGGCCGTGGTCGGCCTTTGGGATCAGTACATCTAGTCCCAGTCGAGTCCGCCGCCGGTCTGGTATTCGATCACCCGGGTCTCGAAGAAGTTCTTCTCCTTCTGCAGGTCCATCATCTCCGACATCCAGGGGAACGGGTTCTCCGTCTCACCGAAGATCGGCGCCAGGCCGATCTGCTCGGCACGGCGGTCGGTGATGAAATGCATGTAGGTCTCGCACAGGTCCGCGTTGATACCCAGTACCCCGCGTGGCAGGGTTTCACGACCGTAGGCGACTTCCAGTTCGCAGGCCTCGATCAGCATCTGGCGGATCTCGGCCTGGAACTCCTCCGTCCACAGGTGTGGATTTTCGATCTTGATCTGGTTGATCACGTCGATACCGAAGTTCAGGTGGATCGACTCGTCACGCAGAATGTACTGGTACTGCTCGGCGATACCGACCATCTTGTTGCGCCGCCCCAGCGACAGGATCTGCGCAAATCCGGTGTAGAACCACATTCCCTCGAAGATCACGTAGAAGGCGACGAGATCACGCAGGAAAGCCTGGTCGGCCTCGGGGGTGCCGGTACGGAAGTCGGGGTCCTCCAGGTTCTGGGTGTACTTGAGCGCCCAGCTGTCCTTGGCAGTGATGGAGGGGACTTCCCGGTACATGTTGAACAGCTCGCCCTCGTCCAGGCCGAGACTCTCGCAGATGTACTGGAACGTGTGGGTGTGCACCGCCTCCTCGAAGGCCTGGCGCAGCAGGTACTGGCGGCACTCGGGGTTGGTGAGCTGACGGTAGACGGCCAGAACGATGTTGTTGGCCACGAGTGATTCCGCGGTGGCGAAGAAACCGAGGTTGCGTTTGAGCATGAGGCGTTCGTCCTCGCTCAGCCCGTCCTCGGACTTCCACAGGGCGATGTCCGCCTGCATCGCCACCTCGTTGGGCATCCAGTGGTTGTTGCAGCCCGCGAGGTACTTCTCCCACGCCCAGGTGTACTTGAGCGGAAGGAGTTGGTTGACGTCGGCACGGGCGTTGATCATCGCCTTGTCGTCGACGTCGACGCGTGCGGCGTCACGCTCGATCTCACCGAGCCCACTGGTGGCACTGGCACTGTTCACGGCGGTCATGCTGAACACTCTTCCGTCTTCTTCCGGGGTCACCCCGGACGGTGATGTGGATGGAAAGGTGTGGGCCGGGCGCCGGGCCCGGCCCACCCGGGTGCTATTGGCAGGCCTCGCACTCGGGGTCGTCGATGGTGCAGGCCTGGTTCTCGGCGATCTCGAACTCGTCCTCGTCGGTGGAAGACTCGGGGGACGACGGTGGAACAGAGGTCGGCGAGGGGCTCGGCGAAGGGCTCGATGAGGGGCTCGGTGCGGCCGTCGGGGTCGCGGCGACCGCGTTGAGGCGCCCGTCGGTGCCCTTGATCGTGCTCTTCTCCACGTGTGTTGCGCTCTGTGAACGCAGGTAGTAGGTGGTCTTCAGACCGGAACGCCAGGCGTGCCGGTACAGCGCGTCCAGCTTCCGGCCGCTGGGGCCGGCCATGTACAGATTCAGGGACTGGGCCTGGTCGATCCAGTTCTGACGGCGCGAAGCCGCATCCACCAACCACAGCGGGTCGATCTCGAACGCGGTGGCGTAGAGCGCCTTGAGGTCGCCTGGGACTCGCTCGATCTCCCCGAGGCTGCCGTCGTACAGCTTCAGTGCCGCCACCATGTCGTCGTCCCACAGCCCACGTGCCTTGAGGTCACGGACGAGGTGGTCGTTGACCACGGTGAAGTCCCCGGACATGTTCGACTTGACGAACAGGTTCCGATAGACCGGTTCGATCGACTGGCCGACCCCGGTGATGTTGGCGATCGTCGCGGTCGGCGCGATCGCCATGACGTTGGAGTTGCGCATCCCGGTCGCCTTGACACGTTCGCGCAGCGAGTCCCAGTCGAGCCGCTGCCGTGTGTCGACGTCCAGGTCACCGCCACGCGCATCGGCCACCGCACGCAGCGAGTCGATCGGCAGTACGCCCTTGCTCCACAAGGACCCCTCGAAGGTCTCGTAGGAGCCACGCTCGGCCGCCAGCTCCATGGACGCCTCGATCGCGTGGTAGCTGACGGCCTCCATGCTCTCGTCGGCGAAATCCACCGCCTCCTGGGAGGCGAACGGTGTACGCAACGCGAACAGGGCGTCCTGGAACCCCATGAGGCCCAGGCCCACGGGGCGGTGGCGCATGTTCGCACGCTCGGACTCGGGGATCGTGTAGAAGTTCACGTCGATGACGTTGTCGAGCATCCGTACCGCGGTGCGAACCGTACGCCGCAGACGTTCGGAGTCCACACCGTCGGGGCCCACGTGCCGAGCCAGGTTGACCGAGCCGAGGTTGCAGACCGCGACCTCGTCCTTGTTGGTGTTCAGCGTGATCTCTGTGCACAGATTCGACGAGTGCACCACGCCGACGTGCTGCTGCGGCGAACGCAGGTTCGACGGGTCCTTGAAAGTGATCCACGGATGCCCGGTCTCGAACAGCATGGTGAGCATGCGTCGCCACAGGTCCACGGCCGAAACCTGCTTGTACACCTTGATCCGTCCGGCCTCGGCCTCGGCCTCGTAGTGCTCGTAGGCCTTCGCGAACTCCGTGCCGTACTTGTCGTGCAGGTCCGGGACCTCGTCCGGGGAGAACAGCGTCCAGGTGCCCTTTTCCTCCACCCGCTGCATGAACAGGTCCGGGACCCAGTTCGCCGTGTTCATGTCATGGGTACGGCGGCGCTCGTCACCGGTGTTCTTGCGCAGGTCGAGGAATTCCTCGATGTCGATGTGCCAGGTCTCCAGGTACGCGCACACCGCACCCTTGCGTCGTCCACCCTGGTTGACCGCGACGGCGGTGTCGTTGGCGATCTTCAGGAACGGCACGACGCCCTGGCTCTGGCCGTTGGTGCCACGAATGTGGGCACCCAGGCCGCGCACCGGGGTCCAGTCGTTGCCGAGTCCACCCGAGTACTTCGACAGCATCGCGTTGTTGCTGATGCTGTGGAAGATGTCCTGCAGATCGTCGCCCACGGTGGTCAGGAAGCAGGACGACAGCTGCGCCCGCACCGTGCCCGCGTTGAACAGGGTGGGGGTGGAGGTCATGAAGTCGAACGAGGACAGCAGCTCGTAGAACTCCACGGCTCGCGCGTCACGGTCTTCCTCGTTGAGGGCCAACCCCATCGCGACCCGCATGAAGAAGGCCTGCGGCAGTTCATAGCGAACCCCGTCACTGTGCAGGAAGTAACGGTCGTAGAGGGTCTGCAGCCCCAGGAAGGTGAACTGCTCGTCCCGTTCGGGTTTCAGGGCCTTGCCCAGACGGTCCAGGTCGAAGTCGGCCAGTGCGGGATCGAGCCGCTCCAGAGCGATGCCACGGTCCACGTAGGCAGCCAGGTATGCGGGGTAATGGTCGGCCATCTCGGACTGGCCGGCCACGGTCGGGCCACCACCGATGAAGGTCAAGGCCTCACGCCGAAGCTTGTCCAGCAACAGGCGGGCGGCCACGTAGGAGTAGTCCGGGTCGACCTCCACGAAACTCCGTGCGGCCATGATGAGGGCCAACTCGACCTCGGAGTCGGCGATCCCGGGGTAGAAGCCACGCCGTGCCTCGGTGAGGATCTTGTCCGCCGACACTCCAGCGAGGCCTGCACAAGCTTCGGTCACAACGTGTTCGATCCGGTCGACGGCGGCGGGGGGCCCGTCCTCACCGGCCCGGGAGGATCGGACGGAAGCGGGCACGGCCTCGACGTCCAGAGTCATACAACGGCTCCAACCTCGTAGAAGACACCCGACAGCGGGAGAGGGAGACGCGGCACGCACGGTGAACCTGCGCGCTGGGCGCACACGTTCGTCGTACGGGTCCGCAGCGGCTCACCCTCGAAGCCCCGGCGTCGGCACGCAACTCGCGCACACCGGTGGCAGGTATTCGGACTCGCGGGCCCCCTACGCAACCATCGCTTCCCAGGTCTTGTCAGGGGCGGACCCAGTGCTCATGACGGTCTTCGTTCCCGCTCACCGCTGCGGGGCAGTCCCGGACTCACACCGGGTTCCCTCTTGCCTCACCTCAAGGGTGAACCACCAGCGGGAGAGATACTACATCTTGTGGGGAGGGGCTCGGTACATCACAATATGGCGGCGTGTTGCAGTGCACACTGTTCAGAATCACGTGTGGCTGTCATCACGTGCCCGCAGTGTCAGACCTCGTCGAGGCGACGGTCCAGTTCGTCCTCGGCCAGGCCGAGATCGGTACGAATCCTGAATCTGATGCGCAGCAACTCTTCCAGCAGGTCACGGCTCCAGGCGGTGAGTTTCCCCTCGAGGGAACGCCGGACCCCCGAGGTCGCCCAACGCTCCGCGCCGTCGTGGTCACCGTGAGCGTAAAGTACCTCGGTGATGTGCAGGTAGGTGGCCACACCGTCGGGTTCGTCACGTTCCAGACGCTCGAAGTGGCTGTAGGCCAGGTCCGTCTCGTCCATCTGCAGCAGCGCCCCGGCGTGGAGCGCCCGTGCGTCCACGACCGTGGGGCCGCCGTCGTCCATGGCACGCTGGTAGGCGGCACAGGCACGTACGAACTCCTGGGCGATCTCCCACTGCTCACCGGAACGGACGAACAGTTCGGCCCGACTGACCTCGCTCCCGGAATCGATCCGGTTCGCCAGGTCCTGTAGCTGTGCGGCGACCCTACCGTGTTCTCCGGACCGGACGGCATCGAATTCCAATCGATCCAGATCAGCCGTCGTCACACGGGTCACCCGCATCGCCCCGCCCTTCCTCGCACTCCACACGCTGATTCAGGGTCTGGCGCGTTCGAGGGCCCGCCAGAACCCCTGGCGCAGCCCATCTCGGACCTCGTCACGCAACAGGTGATCGACCGGCAGCGAAGACCCCTGAAGCAGACGCGCCTCCAGGTCGGAGGGCATCCGGGGTCTGCGTGCGAGGACCGCTTCCACCCACAGGGCGGGCGCCTCACGCGCGATCGACTCCGCGAAGTCGTTCCCCTCTTGGTGCGCGACATGCACCGCTTCCTCAACGGTATGTGCGGAGACCCCTCCCTGGTGGGGATATGCGGGACCGGGTCGGGATTCCTGGTGGCCACCCGCACCGAAGTGGCCGTCGTGATCGGGACCAGCAGGTGGCCTCACCCCGTGTTCGGGGGCGGCCCCACCGCGGTGGACGGTGTCATTCGCCGTACTGGTCCCATAGGTAGGGTTTACGTCGCCTGCACCCCCGTAACCGGGATTTCCTCCCGCGAACCGTGGATCCTGCGGAGGAGGTACATCCTTGGGATCTCTCGGCGGTGGAGGTGGACCGTGACCGGGATCGGGCGCGAAGGACTGTTGCGATCCCGTACCGGGTGCGAAGGACTGTTGCGGACCCGTGCCTGGTGCGAAGGACTGTTGCGGACCCGTACCCGGCGCAAAGGATTGCTGCGGCCCCGTACCGGCCTGATGAGGCGGCGGTCCCGCACCACCTCGGTAGGGGGGCCGTCCTCCGTTCGTCGGGGGTCCGGGAATCGGCCTGCCCGAGGGGTCGAAACCTCCGGTGTCATCACCGTGCATGACCGGTTGACCCCCCGTGGCGGGGTAGCCGACCCGGCCGTCCGGGACATGAGGAGATCCTGGGGCCGACGGACCCGGATGGGCGCCGCCTCCCGGCATCCGACCACCCGTCGGAAAGCCGTTGGCGTCGACCGCACCGTGCGGCACTCCGTCACCACCGGGGCCCGCAAGATGGTCACCACCACCACGCTGTTGAGCGAGTGAGCGACGCATGGCACGCAGTTGGTCCATCGCGCTGCCCTGAGGGTTGGGTTGGCCACCGTTACCGCCGAACATGGCCTCCAGGCCTCCGGTGGAGGTGACCGGAGCCTCGGTATGAGGGGTGACGGGCCGGTTCGGGGTGTCGGTTCCGTCCCCACCGTGGCTGTTGGCGAACGAGGTGGTGGTCTTGGATGCGTTCTCCTGCGCAGAAGCGTTTGCCTCGAGAAGGGTGACGTGCGGACGTAGATGTCCGGCACCGATCTCGATGAGATCGTCACACTCTCTGCGCAACGAACGGGAAATCGTCCAGTTGCCCTCGACGGAGATGTTCACGACGGTGACACGCACACCCATGTCTTGCACGTCGGCGACAACGGGCGCCATGTCCTCGTCACCACTGATCAGGACGGCATCGCACAGCACGCCCGTGCGGGCCAGGGTCGTCAGATCTCGTTGGACATAGCTGTCGACACCCTCCCGACGTCCGGGTCGGATCTTCGCGGCCCGAAACTTGATTCCGGGGATGTCGGCGATGCCTTCCTGTTCCGGGGAGTGGCCTTCCTCCGCCACTGCCTCGTACCAATAGCAGCGCAGTAACGAAAGCCCGGTCCTGTCCCGCGCCACCTCGTTGAGGAACTGTACGAGTCCGGGGTAGTCCCAGGAGACGGAATCCCGGTTACGGGTTCCGTGTACGGCCATCGCACCGTCTGCGAGAAGGTATCCCGCGTCGACGAACAACGCGCAGCGGTCCACCTGGCACCGCCCCCTTCCCTTTCGACTGTCACGCCATATCCATGACGCGGGACAGCTTAGGCCATATTCGCCTCCCCCCACCCCCTGCCGTCACCCTTTCACCGTCCCTGGGAGGAGCCCCCTGCGGGTGGGAGACCTCATGTACGCATCGGTGCCACCAGGGACAGGACCCCCACGAGAAGGGCATCTTGTTCCGTCCGTATTCGGACATCCGTTTCCCGACCAAGTACAGCGTCGAATCCCACCACGTCCGTACCGAACGTGAACGGATCACCGACCGCGCCCCGAGCCGAGGAAACAAAGGCATTGTCCGCCGTACCGTGTCCGCTCACCGGTGCGACCGTGTTTCCGTCGATCGTCACACGGTCACCGTCCAGATCGGCATCTCCTTCCCACGCGGTCACCCCCACTTGGGCCGAGACCTCGGGGGGCAACGCCCCGGAGAGCGAGAAACCGAAACCTTCCGGGTCCTGGAAGACCGCGGCCGTGTCGTCGAGGACCACCACTTGGTGGTGGGAGGTGATCGTCGGGTCCTCCAGTACCACCACCAGGTTCCAGCCCGCGTAGACCCCCCACCCCTCTCGCATGGGCACATCCGCCACCCACCACTCACCACCACCGTGCGTATCCACCAACTCGGTGACGTCGGCGAATGCTTGATAAGCGGGGTAGCCAGGCAGTTGCGCGCTCGAGGACTCGCTCGCGGCGACCGTTTCGTAGGAATCCATGCCCGGCCCCTTGATCCGGGCAGAGGGCGTCTCGGGCACCCCCGCACCCGAGAAATACAGGCCCGCCCAGCGCACCGAACCGCCTTGGGGCATCTCCCAGACAGCTGAGCTCGAGGCCGTGGTCGTGGGGTCCTCGTCACGGTCGAGAGGGGTCATCACCCAGTTGTCGTTGTCTCTGTGCCCGCCCTCACGTTGTCTTGCGGCCGCACACGGGCCGTCGTGAGAAGAGCCGTGGATCCACGGTTCCACACAGGTCATCAGGGAATTACCGATGCTTTCCGCCGTCACCCCACCGGCCGTGGCGTAACGGGCGGCGACCCCCTGGGTGCCCACTCCTTCCTCTCCATTCACGCTCGAGGTGATCTCACCGGACGTGATGGTGACCGAGCCGGGCACACCCGCTTCGGCGTCCTGGCCCACCCGCACATCCAGGTGGTGGGTGGCGTTCTCTCCCTCGGTCATCTCAGGAAGCACGCACGTACCGCCTCCGCTCTGCGCCGAGCAGCTCCAATCCCCGTGTCCGGAGAGCATCGGGACAAAGCTCCCCGGACCACTCCCGTCGGAGACGGTCTCCACACCCGGTGGGAGGGTGAAGTCGACGACGACCTCCTCGTCGGTGTCCTGGCCGACGTTGCGCACGTCCAGGACCATGACTCCGTCGCTGCCCGGCAGAAGTGCTCCCACCGGTTCGAACCCGACCGCGAACGCCGGAAACTCCTCGTCCACGGGGAGCTCCTCCTCCGGGATGTCCGCGGGGGGAGACAGGACCTCTTCCGGTTCGGGCACCTCCGGTTCGCTCGGCACAGGCGGGTCCTCCGGCTCGGGCGCGTCCTCCGGTACAGGCGCGTCTTCCGGTTCGGGTGGTTCGTCCGGTGCCACCGGGTTGGTTTCCACAGGTGGATCTTCCGGGTCCGGCGCTTCCGGAGCCGGGGCTTCGGGATCGTTCGGGGTGTCGGTCGAAGGGGAGTCCGGGTTTGCCGGTGGGTCCTCCGCAGCGGGCCGGTCCGGGGCCGAGACCGGCGGCGGATCCTCTTCCAGGAGCGGCTTCTCCGCACCAACCATCGCCAAGGCGGCCGTGACCGCCACACCGGCCGCCACGGCACTTCCCACGGTCATCTGCTTCCCACGTCGGGAAAGACGGCCCCACCACTTTCCTGCGGCCACACCACCGGCGCCGGAAGCCGTACCGACACCGGCTCCGACACCGGCACCCGAGGCGAGGTAACCCGTGGCAGCGGTACCCACGAACAGCGGAAGCACCACCCCACGCAGGCCCACGTTGACGTCCATGAGCTCTGCGTAGACCTCACGGCAGTCCGCACACTCGTTCAGGTGGGCGTCGACCTTTCCCGTGTCACGCTTGGACAGTGCCGCCCGCACGTACGCTCCGAGCAGACCGATCGTCGGTCGACACTCCGCGGGGACCGCACCCCCGGCCAGGTGCATCTGCAAATATGCCTGGCGCAGCCCTTCCCTTGCGCGGTAGGCCAAGGCCGCCACCCCGTTGGCCTTCATCCCCAACAGGGGAGCCACTTCCGATGGTTTGGCGCCCTCGATCTCGACGTGCCAGAGCACCGACTGCCAACGCTCGGGCAGCGAAAGAAACGCCCGGGCGATGAGCTTCCGCTCCAGCTTCTCCAGGGCGGGGTCCACGAACGGCTGCCCCGGGGCAACGCTCTCCACGTCTTCGGTCATCACGTGGCGCTTGTCACCCCGGCCCCGGTCGTAGGCGGCGTTACGGACCGCGGTCAACAGGTAGGGGCGGAAGGAGCCCTCCGGTCCTCCCCCACGTCGAATGATGCTGAGGACACGGGTGAAAGCCTCCGCGACGGCGTCCTCCGCCTCGGCCTCACCGTGCAACAACTGGCGGGCCAGCCCACGCGCGGCGGTGGCGTGACGCTCGTACAGGGTGGCGTAGGCACCTGTGTTGCCCGTACGGACACGCTCGATGAGCTGTGAGTCACCGATGAGTTCTTCTGTGTGGCGTCCGTCCGATTCGGTCACACAAGGTCCTTTCTTGCCGAGCCCCTGATACCGCAGGAAAACGAGATTCTCAGCGCAAGCGATGGGGGCGACGCAGGGAGAGGGGAAGCCCGTTCAAAAAATATCCCGGATCCGCGTCATACCTGCCACCGGTCTCCGTGATGTGGGTGAAGGCGAGCGGAGGGGCCCCACCACGGGGGCGCGGGACCGAGTCCGCTCGCCCAGGAGACCGAGCGAGCGGAGGCGGGCCGTGTGCGAGACGAACAAGAAGGTCAGGGCGGTCCTGACCCCGATACGGCGGGTCTTGTTCGAGAGCCGGGGCCGACCACACGCATGACCACCTGACGCCGTCCCGTGCGGCGCGGCCCGCCCGAGGGGAGCGTGGCCCCGCACCGGACGGTGGTGCCGACCGAAGCGTTCGATCGAGGGGACGAGCGCGAACGGTCGGTCCGCCGAGGTCGATCTGCGGGCCTTCTGGTCCTCCACGGAGGACGGCCCGCCGTTCCTTCGGCGAGGAGGCGCTGCTACACGGCGCCTCGGAGGCGCGTTCGCATGGGGAGGCGAGCGCGCCTCTTCCTGTTGTTCGGGGAAGGTTTCACCCGTACGCCGAGGCCCCGTCCAGAAGCTCGTCGTCTAGTTTCCGTGGGGGTAGCGGATTCCCAAGGAGTCCGCCTCACCGGCGATGTCGTTGTCCTCACCGAAGTCCAGTGCTTCGAAGGCCAATTCGGGTTCACCCGAGTCACCGATCGTGTGCAGGTAATAGGCTTCGCTCGTCTGCAGGAGCAAACGGTCACTCTCTGCGTCGTACCAGTAACGAGTGACGGGGCTGCCCTCGGTCTCCAGGAGTACTTCGTCGTCGGTCACGGTTCCTTCCTGGTCCAGGGAGAAGAGGGAGAGCTGGTTGTGTGCTCCCCCTTGGGGGTCGCTGTCGAGCGGTCCGATGTATTGCCCGTCGGGACCGTGCACGAAGTTCGACGGGACGACGTTCTCCCCGCTTTCGTCGATGAAGAGTTCGAGAGCGTCCCCGGGGCTGCTGTCCTCACCGAAGGGTTCGCCCTCGACCAGACTCAGTACCTCGAGTTCGTTGTCCTCGGAAACCATGTAGACCGTCTCGGGTGAGCCGACGTCGAGTGCCCGCCCGTGCACCCGGATCTCCTCGACCGTGTCGGGGGAGCGCGCAA
>DXDP01000337.1 GCA_019115445.1 Candidatus Nocardiopsis merdipullorum | reverse complement strand
GTACGGCACGGCACACGCGCAGTACGGTCGCCCCGTGCCGTTGAACGGCCTGCTCGAACGGTTCTTTCATGGTCATCACCCTGTAGACGCCCCGGCACGGCCGAACGTGAGGTCGGAGTTCGAAGGACTGTCACCCCAGGGTGGCTCCTTGGGGAACACGACAGGACGGTGATGGCGAGAACGGTCGGGCGAAGGGGCGCGGCACAGTGAGGATTTGCCCCTTCGACCCGGTCGAGGGAGGAAGGTCTCAGCGCCCTTGCCACACCGGGCGTCGCTTCTCGGCGAACGCGTCGGCGCCTTCGCGGGCGTCCTCGGAGGCGAAGACGGGGTCGATGATCTTCTTCTGCTGTTGCCAACCTTCGGCCCGGGACCAGTCCGCGGCGGAGCGGGCCACCCGCTTGGTGGCGGCGACCGCGAGGGGACCGTTCTCGGCGATCTGTGCGGCCAGTTCCAGGGCTCCGCCGAGGGCTCCCCCTTCCGGTGTCAGTCGGTTGATCAGGCCGATCTCGGCGGCACGTTCGGCGGTGATCGGTTCGCCGGTGATCAGCATCTCCATCGCGATGGCCGGGGGAACACGTCGGGGGAGCAGCAGGGCGCCACCCGCGGCGGCCACGAGGGATCGGCGTACCTCGGGGACCCCGAACTTGGCAGTCTGTGCGGCGATCACGAGGTCACATGCCAAAAGCAGTTCGAAGCCACCGGCCAGTGCCCACCCTTCGACCGCTCCGATCAGTGGCTTCTCGGGTGGAGTGATGGTGATTCCGGCCAGTCCTCGACCGGGGATGTCGGGGCTTTCACCCCGGAGGAAGGCCTTGAGGTCCATACCGGCCGAGAATGCGCCACCCGCCCCGGTGAGGACACCGACCCTCAGATCGTCGGAAGAGTCCAGTTCGTCCACCGCGTCGGCGATGGCTCGGGCCACCGCCGCGTTCAGGGCGTTCTTCGCCCGAGGGCGGTTGATCGTGATGATCTGGACGCCGTCGCGGCGTTCCACGAGTACTTCGTCCGTGGTGTGGTGACTGGCTGCCTCTGACATGTTCTCCGCCTTCGTGTGGTCCTTGCCGTGCGTGGAAGGGACTGTACCGAATTTTCTGAATCTGATATTAGTATCAGGCAAGGTTGTGGAGGGCATGCCACCCCACGGACCCGCACCTCGGGTGGTCAACAGTCACAGAGCAACTCGGTCGACACCGGAAACGCCATGGGGAGGAGGGGCAGATGGGTGGATGCTGCGGACCGCAGCGCCCCGGGACATCGCCGCCGGCAACGAGCTCTTCGGACACGCCACGGGCCCAAACCCCGGTACGGAAAGCAACATACGAAAGCATGGTCGCGCTCCCCGGAGGAACCTTCCGCATGGGAGACGACTCAGGGACAGGGTTTGCCGGTGACGGTGAGGGGCCGGTACGCACGGTCACCGTCGACGCCTTCCTGATCGGCGCGACCGCCGTCACCAATACCGAATTCGCCACATTCGTCCAGGCCACCGGGCATGTCACAGAAGCCGAACGGTTCGGCTGGTCGTTCGTCTTCGACGCATTCGTCGAAGGAGAGGCGCTCAACCACCTCCTGCCGGGCCACGTACCCGGCACACCGTGGTGGCGCGGCGTCCACGGGGCCACATGGACGGCGCCCACCGGCCCCGGATCCTCGATCGAGGGGATCGAGGACCACCCGGTCGTCCACGTCTCGTGGAACGACGCCCGGGCCTACGCCCACTGGGCAGGTCTGCGGCTACCGACCGAGGCCGAATGGGAATACGCCTCTCGAGGAGGGCTGGACCAGGCGGTCTTCCCCTGGGGGGACGAGCTGGAACCGGGTGGCCAACACCGCTGCAACATCTGGCAGGGCGACTTTCCCACCCACAACCTGGGCTCCGACGGTCACCTGGGAACGGCCCCCGCCGACGCCTTCCCACCCAACGGTCACGGCCTGTACAACACCGCGGGCAACGTGTGGGAATGGTGCGCGGACCGGTGGAGCCCCGATTGGCACGTCGAGGAGTGTGCCGCTACCCGGGTCAACCCGGTCGGCCCACCCACCGGTACGGCACGGGTGATCCGAGGAGGCTCCTACCTGTGCCACCGGTCCTACTGCACCCGCTACCGGGTCGCGGCACGGACGGCGAACACCCCGGACAGCACAACCGGACACATGGGATTTCGCTGTGCTGCGGACCTTCCCGTACGGCGCGACTGAGCCGCGGCCACACACGGAACCACACCCCGCCCCCACCAAGAACGAAGGGAACGCCATGGGCCGCAAGATCCTCTTCATCACCACGGACCAACAACGCTACGACGCCTACGGGTGCAACGGTGGTGAGATCGCCCGTACGCCCGTCACCGACGGGCTCGCCGAGGAGGGGGTGCGGTACGAACGGGCCTACTGCCAAAACGCCGTCTGCAGCCCGGCCCGATCGAGCATGCTGACCGGGCAATACCCCAGCACACACGGGGTCATCGCCAACGGGGTGCCGCTGCCCGAGGACGCCCCCAGCGTCGCGGAAGTGCTCAACGACGCCGGGTACCGTACCGCCCTGATCGGCAAGGTCCACTTCGAACCCATCGCGGACCCCGAGGGCCACTGGGAACAGAACCGGCTGGCCCGTACCGGTGAGCACGGTCCCTACCGGGGGTTCGAGTACGTCGAATTCGCCGGACACGGTCCCCTGGGGGCCTCGCACTACGCGAACTGGTTGCGGGAGAACCACCCGGAGGAAGCAGAGGGGTTCTTGCGGATCTTCTCGGCAGCCCCCGGAGGTGAGACCGGGGCCCCCGGGGCCACGGACAACCCGGTGGCACGCGAGAACTACCACACCGACTGGGTCGCCGACCGGGTCATCGACTGGTTGGACAGCCTCGACCAGGACGAGGACTGGTTCTGCTGGATGAGCTTTCCCGACCCCCATCACCCGTGGGATCCCCCGGCCTCCGAACGTCACCGAGTGGACTGGCGCGACCTGGAACTGCCCGCCGGGCATCCCGGTTCCGACGAACGCATCCGGCAGATCCTCGCCGAGCGTCCCGCCCACTGGCTCGCGTGGTACGACGGGTCGGTGCCCAACATCGACGGTGCGCCGGGCGACTTCGTGCCCGCCGATCTGACACACGACCAGATCCGTGAGATCAACGCCTTGGTGCACATCAAGAACGAGATGCTCGACGAGGCGTTCGGGCGGGTCCTGGCCAAAATCGAGGAACGCGGTTGGGGGGACGACACCGACATCATCCTGACCAGCGACCACGGTGAG
>DXDP01000336.1 GCA_019115445.1 Candidatus Nocardiopsis merdipullorum | reverse complement strand
CTTCCTGCCCGCGCCGATAGTGCGCCATCACAGTCCCCGCGCATGTGGGGGAGGGCCTCCAACACCAAGAATCACCCCACCCATTGCGGTGTGGCCGCGCCGGCGGCAGGCGGTGATGAGTGGTGTCTTCGCGGAGGTCGGCGGCGAGCAGTGCCTTCGGAGAGTTGGGGACCACGAACCCGGGAACAACGAAGGGCGCCCCTCATAAGTGAGGAACGCCCAATTCATGAAGGGTGAGCCCCCCGGGACTCGAACCCGGAACCCACGGATTAAAAGTCCGTTGCTCTGCCGCTTGAGCTAGAGGCCCATGACATACCTGGCATGACCAGGGATGGCGCCGACGAAGCCTCATCCTACCGGATACCGCGGTGGTTGCAGCGCACAGGATTTACCACCCACTGAACATGGAGGGTGTCCGTGGTCACCCGCACCCTCACGATCGACTTCCGTGACCTGTGCCGGTTCGAGCTTCGAGGAGTGTCGGGACCGGGCGATCGTCCTCATCTCCGAGGCCAGAACCTCGCGTACTCGTCCAGCCGGTCACCCACATCACTGATGTACGGCACCGGACCCGGAGAACCCACCGGAACAGGAACCTGCGTGGTGGTCAGGTCACTGTGCTCCATCACGTCCGTGACCATCCGAACGACCCGATCCCCGTACTCCTCCAACACCTGTCCGACAGACAGGGAACGGAGCCCACCGTCGGAGACGGTGAACACGTCCTCCGTCAACCAGGCGTAGTCGATCAGCCTGTAGTCGATCAGCATCTCCAACAGCTGGGCGGCCCACGCGCGATGGGGTTCCTGCTCACAGGGGTTACGCATGGGCACCCACAGGTCCTGGGCGGGGGTGCGCCTAACCAAGGAACAGACCACATTTCCAGTAGGCGGGGTCACGAGAGTCCACGGTGGTGCCGTATTCGGCACATCCCACCGGACCACAGACGATGCTACGTGGAAGATTCAGCAGCATGCTCTCTCCGATTCCGGTGATGATCCTCGATGGGGTTCTCCTGAATGCACGGAGTCTAATTCTCCAGCTCTGGGCGAGTGACTGATTTTGATGAATCCCCTGGTCCT
The DNA here is from genome assembly GCA_019115445.1 of Candidatus Nocardiopsis merdipullorum. GTDB lineage: Bacteria > Actinomycetota > Actinomycetes > Streptosporangiales > Streptosporangiaceae > Nocardiopsis > Nocardiopsis merdipullorum. Next base: position 6,721 of record DXDP01000336.1, on the reverse strand, counting down.
CGCGCCGGTTTCCGCAAGTCCACCCACGGCGATGCCCGTGCTCAGAGCTGTGCCGATACCAGACGAAACCGGTACAGATGCTTGCCTTCTACACGTCGGTGCGGTGATCGGAAAGGTTCCACGGACCTCCTTACTTTTCCTTTACGATGCACCCGCCCCGGCAGCAAGAAAAGCGATTTCCTCGCCGCTGGGAGAAGGACCCACCAAGGCTGAATCCTGAAAGTCCCACCCGCAACGTCGATCGATCGAACGCCAGAGGCGTTGAACAAAGGGATGAAGACAAACCCGACCGGGGCCGGTACTGCTCGACCGTTCGTGGGCGCGTCGCCGTGTGTCCGAGGGCGTGCGGGGGTGTACTCGACAGCTGTACGGCGCACCACCGGAAGAACGGGAAGAGCATGGGTTTTTCGGAGAAGCAGCAGGAAGTACTGCGCAAGCCCGCACTGGGTCACGTGGCCACGCTCGGACCCAAGGGCGAACCACACACCAGCCCCGTGTGGATCGACTGGGACGGCAAGTACCTCAAGTTCAGCCAGACCACGACACGACAAAAACTCAAGAACCTGGAGCGGGACCACCGGATCTCGGTGTCGGCGACCGACCCCGACGACCCCTACATGTACGTGGAGGTACGGGGCGTGGTCGACCGGGTGGAGGACGACGAAGGCAAAAGGTTCATCGACGAGATGGCCCACAAGTATCTCGGCACCGACTACCCGGGGCACAGTGCGAGTGAGGAACGCGTGATCGTGTACGTGCGCCCGGAGCGGTTCGTGGGTCGCTGAAACGGCACGATCATGGGAAGGAGCGTGGTCCGCACGGGCCACGCTCCTTGGTGATGAGTGCGGCCGAGCAGGACGGATACGGGAGTGAGGGGCATGGGCCTTCGGGAGCGCAAGAAGCAAGCCACGCGGCGCGCTCTGCGTGACGCAGTGGTGGGTCTGACCCTCGAACGCGGCCTGGAGGATGTGACGGTCGAGGAGATCGCCGCAGCGGCGGACGTGTCCACGCGAACATTTTTCAACTACTTCACGACCAAGGAGGACGCGCTGCTCGGTGATCTTCCGGTGGGACCGGACGAGGAAGAGCTGCGAGCCTTCGCCGACGGGCGACCCACCGGGGAGTTCACCGAGGACCTCGTCACCTTGCTGGTGGACTCACTGGTGGACACCGAGGACCTGGACTCCCAGCGTGAGGACATGAAGCTGCATCACCGGCTCATCGAGCGCGAGCCCCAACTGCTGCCCGGGCTGCTCGCCCGGTTCCACGACGTCGAGGTGTGTCTGGGAAAGGCCGTGGCCGAGCGTCTGAGGGTCGGGTACGAGGACGATCGTCCCCAGTTGGTGGCCGCGGTCGCGATGTCGGTGGTACGCAACACCACGCAAGAGCTGCATGCCGCCGGTGATGACCCCGTCGACGTTGCGGACAAGATCCGGAACGCCTTTCGTGCCTTGGGCGAGATCTTCGGAACCAAGAGCGACTGACCGCCCGCTGGGCCCCTTGTGGCGTAGGTCTCCGGAACCTCTTCGGTGGGTGTTTCCGTCCCACCGGGTACGAAGGTCAGGGTCTTTGTCGGGGTCTCCCTCACGCCCTCACCGGAAGGTCCGGGAGGCTTCAGGGGAGGTCCAGGGCTGTCCCCGATAGGAAACGTCGTAGGAAACGGGCAGGCTGAAGACATGAACCAGAACAAGCGTTTCCGCCGCAGCGACAGCAATCGACTTCTGGCCGGTGTGTGTGGGGGTATCGCCGAGTTCATCGGTGTCGACGCCACCATCGTCCGGCTGGCGTTCGTGGTCCTCACGGTTTTCGGCTTCAGCGGGGTCTTCATCTACCTGTTGGCCTGGCTGATCATGCCGGCAGAGGGTGAGCAGCGTTCCCTGCTGGAGCAGATCATCCGTAACTTCCAGGGAAAGACGAGCTAGATGACGTGGAGTATTCGAGCCCACCCGGGTTGGCGGAAGCGTGAACTCCGCACCCCGGGTGAGGAGCGCGAGAACGACGAAACATGCGAGTCACGGTCCGACTCGGGGGCCGGTTCCTACACCTGTCCCGCGTAGGATTCGGCCCCTGTCGGGGTGGAGGACGATCAGTCCTCGTTCATCAGAGTGATGGTTTCCCCGGCCAGACGTGACCACGGGAAGGCGAGCAGGAGAGCGCCCAGGACGCCGATGGCGCCCGCCCCCGTGATGACGACCTGGGTCCCGTACAACTCGACGAAGAACCCGCCGATGAGGATTCCGGCACCCTGTGCGGCTTGCAGTCCGGCGGCGACCAGGCCGAAGGCCAGACCGCGCCCTTCCTTGGGGGCGCAGAGGACAAAGGCCGCATTGGCGACGATCTGGTAGGCGCCGAAGGCACCGCTGAGAGCCAGGAGCGTCACCATCAGCCACAGCGGCATGGGAAACATCCACAGCAGCAGAGGCGCCGATGTCAGGACCGCGAGGGGACCGAGCAGCCGCATTCGGGTCGGTGGGCCGACGAAGCGGGTCAGGGTGAACCCGCCGATGAGCGTTCCGATGGACGAGCCGGACATGATGAGCCCCACGGCGGCGTCCCCGGCACCGAGTTCGTCGGCCATGGGGTTGGCGATCCCGTAGGGGATCATGTACAGGCCGGCCAGCCAGGCCAGGAGCGCCAGGGTGCGCAGCCGGGTGTTGGTGAAGACGAGTTTGGCGCCGCCGCCGATCATCGTGAAGAAGCCGGGGGAGCTTGCCTCGTCCTTGTTCCGTTCGGGGGCGGGGCGGGTGCGTACACCGATGAACACGAGCAGGGCCGCGAGCAGGAAGAGCACGGCGTTGGACATCACGGTGATGTTCGGGCCGATGAAGGAGACGACGAAGCCGCCCGCCAGGAGCCCGATGAGCATGCCCACCTGTGAGGTCAGGTGGATGATGGCGGTACTGGCCACGTAGCGTTCGCCCTGGATGATCTCGCTGAGAAGGGCCGCTCGTGCCGCGGCGAACGGGATCGACGGTACGACCGAGAGGAACAGCAGCGCCCAGATCGCCCAGATGGCCATCCCGGGGATCCCCACGAGGAGGATCACGCAGGCACGGGCGATGTCACAGACGATGATCGCCTGTTTTCGGGGGAAGATGTCGGCGAGCCCGGAGAGCAGGGGGCCTGCGATGATCGGGGGCAGGAAGGTCACTGCCAGGGTGATGCCGGCCGCAAGGGCCGAGTCGGTGGCACGGTAGACGAGTACGCTCGCGGCGATGTTCAGCAGGTTGGTGCCGATGATCGACAGCACGTGGGCGATCCACAGGAAGCGGAATTCTCGAATACCCAGGACATCGCGGTAGCTGCTTTGCCACGTGCCTTGTGTTGTCGGGGGCTCGTGGCCCTGGTCACCGGATTCTTTGTCGAGGCGCGGATTGTTCACCCGGCTCTCCCTCATCTTTTCACGGGGGGTGAAATCACGCTGGGTTGTGATTTCATGACCAACAGTTCCGCAGGGAGGGCGGGGGTGCAAGCCGTTTCAGTAAATTCGTGTCTGTTTCGTTGCGGCCGGTGATGAGGTCGAGATCATAGTCACCTCGGGCGTTTGTTTGATTACTATTTGTGTTCGAGTGTGATTCTGTCCACCCCCACCACGCAGGTGGAGCAGTAGCTCCTTCAACCCCACCCGAGCTCGATGAGACGGGCATCGTCGATCCCGAAGTGGTGTGCGATCTCGTGAACCACGGTCACGAGCACCTCCTGCACCACCTGCTCAGGGGTTTCACACATCGAACAGATGTTGTTCTGGTAGATGAAGATCTGATCGGGAAGAACCCCGAAGTAGGCATCGCCCCGTTCGGTCAGCGGAATTCCTTCGTAGAGACCCAGGAGCCCGTCCGGTGACTCCTCCTGGACGGTGATCACCACGTTGTCCATCAAGTTGGCCAAGTTCTGGGGGATCGCATCGAGCGCGTCGGCGACCAGTCCCTCGAACTCACGGCGTGTCAGTTCCACCACGCCTGCCATTGTGCTGCCTACCGGCCCATCGGGAAACGACATAACACTCTGGAAGTGGAGCAAGCGTTGGGAACGGGCCGCTCCGCCTGCATGATGGGGTGTGTGTTCTCTTGGAATGCGATCTGCCGGTACGACTTCCGTGCACTCCATGAACGGTTTCGCGCGGGCCTGACCCGCGTGCGTGACAGTCGCACGTGGAGGTGGGGTTGTGTCGTGGCAGCGGGCCTGGTGGGGGGTTGGCTGGGGCTTGCTCTGGCCGGGCAGGTCGTCACCCCGATCGGCCCCGCGGACATCACCCTGTCCCTGAGTCCCCAGTGGAACGGTGAAACTGTCGTCGACGTCGCTCCCCTGGGGCAGCTCGCCTTCGACACGCACGCCGCCCCCTTGCGGATCGAGGCGACCATTTCCGACATCCGGCTGTCCGCGGCCGAAGAGATGTTCGCCGACCCCGAGGCGATCAACCGGATGGCCGCGGGGATCGGTGCGGACCTGCGTTCGGGGGTCATCGCACTGGCGGTGCGGGCCCTGGTCGCCGCGACGGTCGGGGCCGTGGTCGTCGGACTGCTGCTCTTTCGCAGTGCCCGTCGTGCCCTTGCAAGCGGGGCCACATCCCTGTTGGCGATCGTGCTCGCCGGAAGTGTCGCCTATACGTCCTTCAACCCCGGGGCCATCGCCGAACCCCGGTATACGGGGCTCATCGCGGGTGCACCGCAGGTCGTGGGCAGCGCAGAAGAGGTCGTGGGCCGCTTCAGCCAGTACCAGGAACAGCTCGCCGGACTGGTCGGCAATGTCGCGATGATCTACGAGGCGACCTCGGCCCTGCCCGTCTACGAGGAGGACGAATCGGTCCTGAGGGTCCTGCACGTGTCCGACATCCAGCTCAACCCCGCTTCGTGGAGCATCATCGACAGCCTCAAGGAGCAGTACGGGGTCGATCTGATCGTCGACTCGGGGGACCTGACCGATCGTGGCAGCGCGGCCGAGGACGTCTTCGCCGACGAAATCGGTGGACTCGAGATCCCCTACGTGTGGGTGAGGGGACAGCACGACTCCATGGGTACTCAGCAGGCCGTGGCCGCCCAACCCAACACCATCGTCCTGGACGATGACACGGAAAAGGTCGAGGGATTGACCATCTACGGCTCCGGGGACCCGCGGTACCTTCCCGACCCGACCAGGATCAACCCCTCACCCGAAGAAGTGGCGGCACAGGGTGAGGAAGAAGCCACTCAGGTGGCCGACGGGCCGGGAGACGTCGACATCGCCCTCCTGCACACCCGCACCCAGGCGGAGGCCTTCGACGGTGTGGTGCCTTTGGTGCTGACCGGAAACGAGCACATGCGATCGACCGAACTCACCGAGACGGGCACCCGGTTCCTCGTTCAGGGTACGACCGGTGGGGCCGGAATCAGTGGGCTCGGTCGCGGCCCCGATCGACCGATCCCGTACCAGGCGTCCGTTCTGTACTTCGACCGTGAGACCGGGCGTCTGCAGGCCCGTGACGACGTCGATCTCGGGGGGATCGGTCTCACATCGGCGCAGGTGGAAAGACATATCGAGGAAGACCCCGAACGTGCGGTGGGTGAGCCGGACGCAGAGCCCACAGCAGAGGGAACCGAGCGTTGAACAGCGTGGCTCGTAGGGCCCGGCCCTCTCGCAGAGGAGGGGAGAAGAGGGCGTGCGAGGACAATCACTTTGGTGTTGCTGCAAATCTCCTCTATGCTTGACTCCGGTGACACACGGGCCCCCATCGTCTAGCGGCCTAGGACGCCGCCCTTTCAAGGCGGTAACGCGGGTTCGAATCCCGTTGGGGGTACGAAGCGGTTCGAGTACGGCCGAACATCTGGCAGAATGAGAACTGCGGCAAGACGTCGGATCGCAAGAGCCGACCAACACAACTGAACAAGGTCCTGTGGAGCAGTTTGGAGTGCTCGCCACCCTGTCAAGGTGGAGGCCGCGGGTTCAAATCCCGTCAGGACCGCAGCACCACCGTCCAGGTGGTGTCCCGGCTAGGTAGCTCAGTTGGTACGAGCGTCCGCCTGAAAAGCGGAAGGTCGGCGGTTCGACCCCGCCCCTAGCCACCACACCAAGACATGCGAAAAGACCCCGTCACCTGCGAAAACAGGTGGCGGGGTTTTGTTGTGCCGGTGGTCGTCGGTGGTGGCAGGGGGCCGTCCTCGGTGGGCCGCTGCGCCGAACACGTGCAGAAGTTTCGGCCGGTCCGTCTTCGGGCCCCGCCGCTGGATCACCCACAACTACGAGATCTCCGGGTAGGAACACATGGAACTGCTGCACTCCGGCAAGGTGCGTGACGTCTACGCCGACGGTGACGACCTCGTCCTGGTGGCCTCCGACCGCGTGAGCGTCTACGACGTCGTGCTGCCCACCCCCGTCCCGGACAAGGGCAAGATCCTCACCCAGCTCTCGTTGTGGTGGTTCGAGCAGTTGGCCGACGTGGTGCCCAACCACGTCATCTCCGCCACCGACGTGCCGAAGGAGTGGGCCGGACGTGCTGTGCGGTGCCAGAGACTCACCATGCTGCCCGTGGAGTGGATCGCGCGCGGCTACCTGGCGGGCCTGGGGCTCAAGGAGTACGAGAGGCAGGGCACCGTCTCCGGGGTCGCACTCCCCGAGGGCCTGGTGGAGGCGTCCAAGCTTCCCGAACCGATCTTCACCCCCACCACCAAGGCGACCGAGGGCCACGACGAGTTCATCACTTTCGATGACGTGGTCGAGGAGATCGGCCAGGAGACTGCCGACCGCC